>NZ_JBEPBI010000108.1:0-25362 GCF_040299045.1 Streptomyces sp. NPDC001027 | reverse complement strand
GGGGCGGCCCGCCTTGTCGGTCTGCCCCTCGTGGGCGGCGCGGGCGACGGCCTCGACCTCGGACTCGGTCAGCACGGCGTTCTCCTCTCGGGAGAGCTCACCGCATCGGGGAGCTCACGGGTTCAGGACAGCGCCGCCGACTGGGCCGTCGGGCCCTCGTGGCAGATCAGCAGCAGGGCGCGGTCGTCGTTGACGTCCTTGGCGACGGCCTCGATCAGGTGCCAGGCGGCGCCCTGGAAACCGCCGGCGACATAGCGGTCGGCCGCGCCGGTGAGGCGGTCGATGCCCTCGACGATGTCCCGGTCGGAGGTCTCCACCAGGCCGTCGGTGAAGAGCATCAGCACGTCGCCGGGGCGCAGCGAGCCCTTCACCGGGTCGAACTGGGCGCCGTCGTACACCCCGAGGAGGGGCCCCTCCGCGGCCTTCTCCTCCCAGCGGCCGCTGCCCGCGCTGAGCTGGAGGCCCGGCGGGTGACCGGCCGAGTAGAGCTCGTAGTCGCCGGAGTCGAGGTCGAGCACGAGGTGGATGGAGGTCGCGAAGCCCTCGTCCCAGTCCTGGCGCAGCAGGTAGCCGTTGGCCGCCGGGAGGAAGGCGTGCGGGGGCAGCGAGCCGAGCAGGCCGCCGAAGGCGCCCGAGAGCAGCAGCGCGCGCGAGCCGGCGTCCATGCCCTTGCCGGAGACGTCGGTGAGGACGACCTCCAGCGTGCGGCCGCCGTTGGTGCGGGCCGCGACGACGAAGTCCCCGGAGAACGACTGGCCGCCCGCGGGCCGCAGCGCCATCTCGTGGTGCCAGCCCGGCGGCAGGCTCGGCAGCTTGCTCTGCACGCGGATGCGTTCGCGCAGGTCGAACAGCATGGTTCCGCCGCGTCGCCAGGGCACGCCGACCCGGCTGCGGAACTGGGCGATGAGCAGCCCGAAGAAACCGCATGCGGCGACCACGAGGACCACGCCGGGCGTGACCCGGCTGGGGCCCTCCGTGTACGGGCCGAGCTGCACCGACTCCACGATGAGGGCCGTCGCGGCTGCCGCGTACAGCCCGAGCAGACTCGACGGACGCAGCAGCAGGCCGCCGGTGACGATCGGCAGGACGAGGGCGGCCGGGGAGCACCACACCGAGTTGGCGAGTGTGGTGGCGGCGATCAGCGGGACGGTGAGCAGCAGGAAGGCGAGTGCGATCCAGTCCGAGCCGTCGCCGCGGAAGTAGTCGACGGCGCTTCTGCGCACGCCGGTGCGGACCCGGTGCATCAAGTGCTTCAACCGGGCCGTCAACGTCTCGGCTTCCGCGCGCCGCTGTCGTCCTGCTGCCATTAGTTCGGGACCTTATCCATCCAACCCGCCGCTTGGCACGGGAGGTCCCACTTGTCCCCCGTCCGAGGTTCAACTTCACAGTGAACGTCATGGAAAGCGCTCCCGCCGCAAAGAGGGCGAAATTCCCTGGCCCGGCCCTCGTCCGCCTGCTACCCATGAGCCCATGACGAGTGAGGCGAGTCACGGCGGGACGGCGCGGGCGACGACGACCGAGATGCGGGTGCTGCGGCAGGACGAATGGGACACCTGGTACGACGCTCTGTTGCGCGCCTTCGGCGGGGTCCCCGAGTCGGTCGAGGAGCGCGAGCTTTACCGGTCGCTCACCCCGTACGACCGCTGTCTCGGCGTGTGGGACGGCGACGCGTGCGTGGCGACGGCGGGAGCGTACGACTTCCGGCTGACCGTGCCCGGCGGGACGTCGACGCCGGCGGCCGGCGTGACGATGGTCGGGGTGAGCGCGACGCACCGGCGGCGCGGGATTCTGGCGTCGATGATGCGGCGGATGCTGGACGACGCGCGCGCGGAGGGGCGTCCGCTCGCCGTTCTCACCGCTTCCGAGCCGGACATCTACGGACGGTTCGGGTATGGCGCGGCGACCTTCGCGCTGCAGGCGGAGATCGACACCGACCGGGTGCGGCTGGCCGTCCCGGACGGCACGGACGAGGTCCGGCTGCGGTACGCCGACCTGGGCGCGGAACTCGCGGTGTGCGAGGCGGTGTACGCGCGGACGGTGCCCGGCCGGGCCGGGATGCTGGCGCGGCGGCCCGGCTGGGAGCGGCTGGGACTGCTCGATCCGGAGAGCGAGCGGGGCGGGGCGTCGCCGCTGCAGTGCGTGCTGGCCGAGCGGGGCGGCGAGGTCACCGGTTACGTCCGGTACCGGGTGCGTCCCGAGTGGGGGCCCGGCGGGCAGAACGGGCGGGTGCTGCTCCAGGATCTGACCGCGGTCGACGCGCCGTCGCAGGCCGCGTTGTGGCGGTTCCTGTTCGGGATCGACCTCACCGCTTCGCTCGAGGTGCGGGGGCGGCCGGTGGACGACGGGTGGCAGTATCTCGTGTCCGACGTCCGGCGGTGCGAACTGCGGGTGCGGGACGCGTTGTACGTGCGGCTCGTGGAGGTCGGCGCGGCGCTGGAGGCGCGCACGTACCAGGCGCCGGTGGACGTGGTGCTGGACGTCGAGGACGCGTTCTGCCCCTGGAACTCGGGGCGTTGGCGGCTCTCCGGGGACGCCAAGGGCGCGGTGTGCTCGCGGACGTCCGACGCGGCCGATCTCGCCCTGTCCGTACGGGAGTTGGGCGCGCCCTACCTCGGCGGGGTGAGCCTGGCGGCGCTGGGGGCGGCCGGGCGGGTACGGGAGGTCAGGCGAGGGGCGCTGGCCGAGGCGGCCCTGGGGTTCGGGGCGGTCACGGCCCCGTGGCTGCCGCACGGCTTCTAGTGCCGCGCCCTCGGGTACCGGCCCTCGGGTGCCGCGGCGTCGCGTACCGCGGCCTCCGGGGGGCGGTCAGCTCTTCTGGCAGGTAGGGCACCAGAAGAGGTTGCGGGCGGCGAGGTCGGCGGTGCGGACGGCGTCGCCGCACAGGTGGCAGGGCTGGTGTGCACGGCGGTAGACGTACACCTCGCCCCCGTGGTCGTCGACGCGCGGCGGGCGGCCCATCGCCTCCGGGGTGTGCTCCGGGCGGACCGTGTCGATGCGGTTGTCGCGGACGCCCTGGCGCATGAGGGCGACCAGGTCGGACCAGATCGCGTCCCATTCGGCGGGGGTGACGGTCCGGCCGGCGCGGTAGGGGTCGACACGGCGCCGGAAGAGGACTTCGGCGCGGTAGACGTTGCCCACGCCGGCGATGACCTTCTGGTCCATGAGGAGCGCGGCGATCGTCGAGCGGCTGCGGGAGACGCGGGCGTAGGCGGCCTGCGGGTCGGCGTCGGCGCGCAGCGGGTCGGGGCCGAGCCGGGCGTGCACGGCGCTCTTCTCCTCGTCCCCGATGAGGGCGCAGGTCGTGGGGCCCCGCAGGTCGACGTAGGACGTCGGGGCGGCGAGGCGGAGCCGGACGGTGTCGGTGGGCGGCGGGGCGGGGGCCGGTCCGAAGGTGACCTTGCCGAAGAGGCCCAGGTGTATGTGGATCCACCGGTCGGCACTGAACCCGAGGAAGAGATGCTTGCCGTGGGCCTCGGCGCCGGTCAGCGGGGCGTCGGCGAGGAGGGCCGCCGCGGCGGCGAACTTGCCCTGCGGGCTGCTCACTTGCAGGGGCCGGCCGGTGAAGCGGGCGTAGTCCTGCGCCAGTCGGTGGATCGTGTGGCCTTCCGGCACCGGTGTGTTCCTTCCCCGCCCGGGCTGTCCGGGACCCGTCTCGCCCACCCGTCCGGTCCGGTCGGGTGGGCGGCGTCTTCCGCCTCGGCCGGAGGTTACTGCTGGGGGTGGTGGGCCGGGACGGGGGGCAGGTCGCCCGTCGTCTCGTAGTCCGCCAGCATGTCGATGCGGCGGATGTGACGCTCGTCCTGGGAGAACGGGGTGGCCAGGAAGGTCTCGACGAACTTCGTCACCTCGTCCTGGGTGTGCATGCGGGCGCCGACCGCGACGACGTTGGCGTTGTTGTGCTGGCGGCCGAGGGACGCGGTCTCCTCGCTCCAGGCCAGCGCCGCACGGACGCCCTTCACCTTGTTCGCGGCGATCTGCTCGCCGTTGCCGGAGCCGCCGATCACGATGCCGAGGGAGTCCGGGTCCGCCGCCGTCTTCTCCGCCGCGCGGAGGCAGAAGGGCGGGTAGTCGTCCTGGGCGTCGTAGATGTGGGGCCCGCAGTCGACCGGGTCGTGACCCGCCGCCTTGAGCCATTCGACGAGGTGGTTCTTGAGTTCGAAGCCGGCATGGTCCGAGCCGAGATACACGCGCATGGGACGAGTGTGACATGGGGGCCGCGGGGTAGCAGCCCCGGGTGCCGCGTCTGGAAACGCCCCGCAATACCGTGGAAGCTCAGGAAAACCTCAAGTAACGATCTGAAATCAAAGGTTCCTGAATTCATTTGCCTCGGATTCACTGGACCGGCTCATACGCCCCCCACCGCACGATCCCCCTGATTCCCCTCACGCGGCGCAAAGGAAAGACATCCCCATGACTTCGCAGCCGACCCTCGCCAAGGCCGCACCAGGCCCCGGAGGCGCCGGAGAACCCGGCTCCGGACTTCAGGCAGGCCTCAAGAACCGGCACCTGTCGATGATCGCCATCGGCGGCGTCATCGGCGCCGGACTCTTCGTCGGTTCCAGCTCCGGCATCGCCACCGCCGGGCCCGGCATCCTGCTCTCCTACGCGCTCGTCGGCACGCTCGTGGTGCTGGTGATGCGCATGCTGGGTGAGATGTCCGCGGCCAATCCGACCTCCGGATCCTTCTCCGCCCACGCCGACCGCGCGCTCGGACGCTGGGCCGGGTTCTCCATCGGCTGGCTGTACTGGTTCTTCTGGGTCGTCGTGCTGGCCGTGGAGGCGACCGCCGGGGCCAAGATCCTCGAAGGATGGATGCCCGCCGTTCCCCAGTGGGGGTGGGCGCTCATCGTGATGGTCGTGCTGACCGCCACCAACCTCGTCTCCGTGGGCTCCTACGGCGAGTTCGAGTTCTGGTTCGCGGGCATCAAGGTCGTCGCCATCGGCGCGTTCATCGTCGTGGGCGGTCTCGCCGTGTTCGGCGTGCTCCCCGGCGTCGACGACGACAAGGCCGGGCTGGGCAACCTCACCGGGCACGGCGGCTTCCTGCCCAACGGACCCGGCGCGATCCTCACCGGCGTCCTGCTCGTCGTCTTCTCCTTCATGGGCAGCGAGATCGCGACCCTCGCCGCGGGCGAGTCCGAGAACCCGCAGCGGGCCGTGACCAAGTCGACCAACAGCATCATCTGGCGGATCGGCGTCTTCTACCTCGGCTCGATCTTCGTCGTGGTCACGCTGCTGCCCTGGGACGACCCGTCCATCAAGGAGCAGGGCTCCTATGTCGCCGCCCTCGACTCGCTGGGCATCGCGCACGCCGGTCAGATCATGAACTTCATCGTGCTGACGTCCGTGCTGTCCTGCCTCAACTCCGGGCTCTACACGGCTTCCCGCATGGCCTACTCACTCGGCGAGCGGGGCGACGCGCCCAAGGCCTTCGCCCGCACGACCAGGCGTGGCGTCCCCATGGCGGCGATCGTCTCCTCCGTGGTCTTCGGATTCGTCGCCGTCTTCTTCAACTACCGGTTCCCGGACTCCGTCTTCCTCTTCCTGGTCAACTCCAGCGGCGCCGTGGCGCTGTTCGTCTGGCTGGTGATCTGCTTCTCCCAGCTGCGGATGCGGAAGATCATCCAGGCCGAGGCGCCCGAGAAGCTGGTCGTGAGGATGTGGCTCTACCCGTATCTCACCTGGGCGACCGCCGCCCTCATCGTCTTCGTGCTCGGCTACATGCTGACCGACACGGAGGGGGAGAGCAGCGGGCGGACGACGGTGCTGCTGTCGCTGCTCGTCGCCGCGGTCGTGGTCGTCGTCGCCGTGGTGAAGGAGCGGGGCGCGGGGGCGCGGACCGGCCACTCCCCCGCCGACCCAGCGGCGAAGTCCTCCGTCGCTGCCGGCTCCCCGGCCGACGAGGTCTAGCGGGGCCGAGCGGTCGGCGAACAGGGGGCTCGCTTCGGGCGGCCCCCTGTTCGCCGCGTCCGGGCTGCTCCTTGGCGATCCGCCGCAATCCTTCGTGGACGCCTACCGCTTGACGAGCTTCCACGCCGTCGGCAGCAGGCCCATCGCCAGGGCCGCCTTGACCGCGTCCCCGATCAGGAAGGGGGTGAGGCCCGCCGCGATCGCCTGGGAGGCGGAGAGGTCGGCGGCGTAGGCCAGGTACGGGACGCCGACGGCGTAGACGACGGCCTCGCCCAGCAGCATCGCGGCCGCCGTGCGCGGCACGGAGCGGTCGGCGCCGCGGCGGGCGAGGGCGCCCACGACGGCCGTCGCGAGGATCATGCCGAGGATGTAGCCGAAGGAGACGCCGATGCCGGAGGCGCCGTCCGCGAACCACGGCACGCCGGCCAGACCGGCCAGCGCGTAGACGGCGAGCGAGGAGACTCCGCGACGGGCGCCGAGGGTCGTGCCGACGAGCAGCGCGGCGAAGGTCTGACCGGTCACCGGCACGGGGCTGCCCGGGACCGGGACCGCGATCTGGGCGGCGAGTCCGGTCAGCGCGGCGCCGCCGAGTACGAGCGCGACGTCCCGGACGCGGGAGGCCGGGAGCAGGTCGGCGAGGACCTGTCCGGGGCGTGCGGGGGTGGCGGCGGCGGTGCTCATGGGGACTCCGCGGGAATCGGGGGCGGATCGGGACACGGCGACGCTATCCCAGCGCGGTTGAGCCGCTCTCCGTCAACGCTCGACAAAGCGGAGGACCGCGGCTTGGTGGGCTCCACACAAAGGATGTCGGTTACACCGGTCACGGGGTGACGCCGATCACTGAGGTGGGGATGTTTCGCTCACCTTTCCGTGCGTGACGGGATTGTGAACTCCCGCCAACTAAATCCTAGTGGTCTGGTGGGATTCAGGATCGCTGCCCTACGCTTTCGGCCATGCCCGCCCTCGACCAGTCCAGAAACCTCACGTCGCGTCGCTACGTCGACCTGCGACGCCAGGGCACGGCCACCTGTCGTCGGCCGGTCTGAGGCGCGGTCGCTGAGCGCCTCGGCCGGACGCCGCGCCGGCCGTGGCCGGCGGCGCGGTGGCGCCGGACGTGTTCTACCGGGACCCGTTCGCCCTGCCGCCACAAGCGACTTGATGCGAAGACTCCGAACGTCGACCCGCTTCGCCAGCGGACGGGAAAATCACTCCATGAGCTGTCGCACTCTCTGCTGCTGACGCCCCCGGCGCGCCGGGCGCGCCCTTCCTCACCGTTCCTCCGGCGTTTTCACACGCCGTTTCGCGCACATTCCGCGCATCGCCCGTCCACGCGTGCACTCCCCTGACCGGGACGGCCTTTCCGTGACGGCGCCCTGAATTCCGCCTGCGTTTCCGCTCTTTCCCCTCGGGAGTCCTGCTGTGCCTGCCACCTATGACCGACGCGTCTTCCTCACTTCTCTGCTCGGCGCCGCCGCCGGTGTCGCCGGTCTCAGCGGCTGCGCCGAGAGCAGCGCCGCGGCGGCCGGGAAGGGCGCCTCCACGGCCCCGCTCGCGGCCAAGGTGCCCGCCGGCACGAGCCTGAAGATCGCCTCCTTCCAGAACGTCCAGCAGTTGCAGTTCAAGCTGGCGAGACTTCCCGCGCTGCCGTTCGAGGTGTCGGACTGGCTGAACATCGGGGCCGGTCCCGACGTCATCAACGCATTCCGCGCGAAGTCCCTGGACCTCGCCAACAACGCGGGAATTCCGCCGATCCAGGCGCATTTCCAGGGTTTCGACGCGAAGATCGTCGCGATCAACATCACGCGCAAGCCGAACTATCTCTTCGCCACCAAGCCCGGCAGCGACATCCGCACGGTGGCCGACTTCCGCGGCCGGAAGCTGGCGTTCTCGCAGGGGCAGGCACAGGGCGTGGTCCTGCTGCGGGCGCTGAAGAAGGCCGGTCTGAAGTACGACGACGTGAAGCTCGTCCCGCTGACCAGCAACCAGTTCCTCACCGCGCTGCAGTCCGGGCAGGTCGACGTCGCCCCGCTCGGCAACACCCAGGCGCCCGCCTACCTCCAGCAGTACGGGTCCAAGGGCGCCCGCACGGTCACCACCGACGTCGTCGACCTGCTCAACCTGCTGTGGGCGCCGGCGTCGGTGCTGAACGACAGGGCGAAGGCGGCCGCGGTCGCCGCGTACATCCCGCAGTGGGCGCAGGGCCAGGTGTGGCAGTACGAGCACCCGGACGTGTGGAACGAGGAGTTCTACGTCAAGACGCAGAACCTGAACCTCGCCCAGGCCCAGTCGATCACCGCGCTCGCCAACAAGCCGCTCTTCCCGCCCAGTTGGGCGGAGGCCATCCGGTGGGAGCAGGAGACCGCCGATCTGCTCGCGGAGGGCGGCTTCGTGAAGGAGTTCGACGTCTCCTCGCTCTTCGACCATCGCTTCGAGGGCATCGCCGCGAAGTCCGTAGCCGCCGAGTACCGGAAGTGACCGCCATGACCACCACCACGCTGAGCACGGCGCCCGTCGCCGCCGCCGGACCGGCGCCCCGCCGCCGGCGCCGCCGCAGCCTCTCCCCCGGCAGACGCCTGCCCGCCGCCCGCATGGTCGGACCGCTCGTCGTCCTCGCCCTGTGGGCCGCCGCCTCCGCAGCCGGGCGGCTGGACCCCGCCGCGATCCCCGCACCCTGGACCGTGCTGGAGACCGGCGCCCGGCTGTGGAGCGAGGGCACGCTCGCCACCGACGTCCTCACCTCGCTGGAGCGCGCCGGATACGGCTTCGCGATCGGTCTGACCGCCGGCGTCGCGCTCGCCCTGGCGTCCGGGCTGTCCCGGACCGGGGAGGCGCTGATCGACGGGACCGTGCAGCTCAACCGGGCGATCCCGACCCTCGGCCTGATCCCGCTGTTCATCCTGTGGCTGGGCATCGGCGAGACCTTCAAGATCGCGATCATCGCGATCGTCGTCTACATCCCGATCTACCTCAACACGCATGCCGCGCTGTCCGGCATCGACCACCGGTTCGTCGAGCTCGCCGAGGTGCAGGGCCTGTCGAAGGTGCGGTTCATCCGGGAGATCGTGATCCCCGGCGCACTGCCCGGATTCTTCGTGGGACTCCGGCTCGGCGTCACCGGCTCCTGGCTCGGTCTGGTCGTCCTGGAGCAGATCAACGCCACCAGCGGCCTCGGCTACCTGATGTTCCAGGCGCAGAACTACGGCCAGTCGGACGTCATCCTGGTCGGCCTCCTCATCTACGGCGTCTTCGGTCTGATCTCCGACAGCGCGGTCCGTCTCGTCGAACGGAGGGTGCTGTCATGGCGCCGCACACTGAGCAGCTGACCCGTGCCTCCGCCGTCCGGCTGCGCGGTCTGACCCGGTCGTTCGACGGGCGCACGGTCCTCGACGCCGTCGACCTGGACATCCCCGCCGGACAGTTCGTGGCCCTGCTCGGGCACAGCGGCTCCGGCAAGAGCACCCTGCTGCGGGCGGTCGCGGGCCTGGACCACGCGGTCGCCGGAAGCGGAGAGCTGGCGGCGCCGGAGCGCGTCTCCGTCGTCTTCCAGGACTCGCGGCTGCTGCCCTGGCGGCGGGTGCTGCAGAACGTGCTGCTGGGCCTCGACGGCAGGGAGGCCGAGCGCAAGGGGCGGGAGGCGCTCGCCGAGGTCGGGCTGAAGGGACGCGAACGGGCCTGGCCCAACGAGCTGTCCGGCGGCGAGGCGCAGCGCGCAGCGCTGGCCCGCTCGCTGGTCCGCGAGCCCGAACTCCTGCTGGCCGACGAGCCGTTCGGGGCGCTGGACGCACTCACCCGGATCAGGATGCACACCCTGCTGCGGGAGCTGTGGGAGCGCCACCGGCCCTCCGTGCTGCTCGTGACGCACGACGTGGACGAGGCGATCGTGCTCGCCGACCGGGTCCTCGTCCTCGAGCACGGCCGGATCGGGCTCGACCTGACGATCGAGCGGCCGCATCCGCGCTCGTACCGGGATCCGCTGCTCGGCGAGTACCGCGAGCGGTTGCTGGCGGCGCTGGGCGTGACGGCGGACGTCGGTTGAGTCCGGCCGGCGCCGGCCGGTCCGTCCGCCTCCTGGGGGCCGTCGCCTCCGGGCCCCCGCTCCGGCCCTGAACGGGCCCCGTCCGCGAACGCCGGACGGCCGCGTCCCCCGCGTTCCCCCTCCCCCGACTGTCTGAAGGACACGCCATGCCCCGCCAGCTTCACCTCAACGCGTTTCTCATGAACACCGGTCATCACGAGGCCTCGTGGCGGCTGCCCGAGAGCGATCCGTACGCCCATGTCGAGCTGAGCCACTACGTCCAGCTGGCCCGGACCGCCGAGCGCGGCGCCTTCGACTCGCTGTTCCTCGCCGACGGTCCGCAGCTGTGGAGCGACCTGGCGCAGCGGCCCGCCGGCTCGCTGGAGCCGCTCACCCTGCTCACCGCGCTCGCGACGGCGACCGAGCACATCGGCCTGATCGCCACCGCGTCGACCTCCTACAACTCCCCGTACAACCTGGCCCGCAAGTTCGCCTCGCTGGACATCATCAGCGGCGGCCGGGCCGGCTGGAACATCGTCACCACGGCCGGCGCGGAGGCCGCCCGCAACTTCGGCCTCGACGCCGAACCCGCGCACGCCGAGCGGTACGCCCGGGCCGCCGAGTTCCTCGACGTGGCGCTGAAGCTCTGGGACAGCTGGGAGGACGACGCGATCGTCGCCGACAAGGCGTCCGGCGTCTGGGGCGACGACCGCAAGATCCACCCGCCCCGGCACCGGGGGACGTACTTCAGCGTCGAGGGCGCGCTCAACGTCCCGCGCTCGCCACAGGGTTACCCGCTGCTGGTGCAGGCGGGCTCGAGCGAGGACGGCAAGGCGTTCGCCGCCCGGTACGCGGAGGCGGTGTTCACGGCTCAGCAGACCCTCTCCGACGCGCAGGCCTTCTACGCCGACCTGAAGGCCCGCACGGCGGCGGCCGGCCGCGATCCGGAGCACATCAAGGTGCTGCCGGGGATCGTGCCGGTGATCGGCTCCACGGAGGCCCAGGCGCGAGCGCACGAGCGGGTCCTCGAGGACCACATCGTGTACGCGCACGGCGTCGGACGGCTGGAGTCCCTGCTGGAACTGGAGCCCGGCACACTGGAGTTGGACGCCGAGCTGCCTGCCGCCCTGCCGTCCGAGCAGGCCATCGAGGGCGCCAGGAGCCGCTACACGCTCGTGGTCGAGCTGGCCCGGCGCGAACGCCTCACCGTGCGGCAGCTGATCGGGCGGCTCGGCGGCGGCCGCGGCCACCTCACCTTCGCGGGGACGCCCGAACAGGTCGCCGACAAGATCGAGACCTGGTTCCGGCAGGGCGCCGCCGACGGTTTCAACATCATGCCCGCCGTCCTCCCCTCCGGCCTCGACGCCTTCGTCGACCACGTCGTCCCGATCCTGCGCGCCCGAGGGCTGCTGCGCACCGAGTACGGCCCGCGCACGACCCTGCGCGAGCGGTACGGGCTGCCCCGCCCCGCCAACCAGTACGTCGGCCCCGCACTCGCCACCGTCTGAAAGGACTCACCCCCATGTCCCTCCACCTGCGCAAGCTCTCCGCGAACATCGGCGCCCACGTCAGCGGCGTCGACGTCGCCGGGCCCCTCGACGAGGCGACCCGTGCCGCCCTGCGCGAGGCGCTGAACGTCCACAAGGCGCTCGTCTTCGACGACGTGAACCTCGACGACGAGGGCCAGCAGGCCTTCGTCCGTCACTTCGGCGACGTCACCACCGCGCACCCGACCGTGCCCGCCGTCGACGGCGCCCCGAACGTGCTGCCCGTGGACAGCGAGCGGGGCGTCGCCAACCACTGGCACACCGACGTCACGTTCGTCCTCAACCCGCCGCAGGCCAGCACCCTGCGCAGCATCACGGTCCCGCCCTACGGCGGCGAGACCCTGATCGCCAGCTCGGCCGCCGCCTACCGTCAGCTGCCCGAACCGCTGCGCGCCCTGGCCGACACGCTCTGGGCCGAGCACACCAACGACTACGACTACGCGGCGCCCGCGGAGGACGTCGACGAGGAACGGGACGCCCAGCGCGCCCAGTTCACGTCCATCGCGTACAAGACCGTGCACCCCGTGGTCCGGGTCCACCCGCTGACCGGCGAACGCGGCCTGTTCATCGGCGGGTTCGCGCAGCGGATCGTGGGGCTGTCGGTGGGCGAGTCGCGCAGGATCCTCGACCTGCTCCAGTCGTACGTGGTCCGTCCGGAGAACGTCCTGCGCCATCGCTGGTCGCAGAACCAGCTGGTGCTGTTCGACAACCGCATCACGCAGCACTACGCCGTCGACAACTACGACAAGCGGCCGCGCCGGCTGCACCGGGTGACCGTCGCCGGCGACGTCCCGGTCGGCGTCGAGGGCAAGGAGAGCTACTCGATCGAGGGGGACGCGGCGCACTACACGACCGTCGCGACGCCCGTCGCGGCGTGAGCGCGCCGCGCGCCCGGCGGCCGCGTCCCGTCTCAGACTGACCTGCTCGACCCCGAAGGGCCCTCACGGTGCACCCGTGAGGGCCTTTTGTCGCCAGGGCGCAGGGCAAGCTGCTTGCGACAAGAGGTTCGGCGGACCACGCATGCCCGTCTGCACACTGCCCCGGCGAGGACAGGACTCGCGGGGCCGCTGCGCCGCGCGGTGCGACGGGGTGCGGGCGTGGGGGCTTCCCAACGGAGGCGTCGCGGGCGAAAGTGGCCCGCATGGGTCTTGTGAAGCGGCGTTGCCCCAACTGCGGGGACACCGAGCAGCACTTCCGGCGCCTGCGGGGCGACGAGCGCGACTTCGCCCTGACGCAGGCTCAGGTGCACAGGGCGGATCTCGACAAGTACCGGCGCTGCACCCGCGAAGGCTGTGTGCGGGTGCAGTCCTACTTCAGCTGGAAGTCCGGCTTCGATCTGCCGGAGGAGTTCGGCGCGCCTGCGCGGACGCCGTAGCGCGGTGCCGGTCGCGTGACGCCCCGCGGGCACGGCCCGCGGGGCGTCACGGCCTCACAGGTTGCTGAAGTCGGGGCCCTTGGTCCGGGTGCGCTTGATCTCGTAGAAACCGGGGACCGAGGCCACCGCGAGGGTGCCGTCCCACAGGCGGGCGGCCTCCTCTCCCTGAGGGGCGGGAGTGACGACGGGGCCGAAGAAGGCGATCTGCTCGCCGTCGGGTCCGGGCACGGCGATGACGGGGGTGCCGACGTCCTGGCCGACCTTCTCGATGCCCTCCTTGTGGGAGGCGCGCAGCTGGGCGTCGAACTCGAAGTCCGACTGCTCGGCGTACTCGATCAGGGAGGCGGGCAGGCCGACGTCCTTCAGCGCACCGGCTATGGCCTCCACGGTCGGGCCCTCGCCGTTGTTGTGGATGCGCGTGCCGAGTGCGGTGTACAGCGGGCCGAGGACGTCCTCGCCGTGCAGCTGCCAGGCGGCGGTGACCACGCGCACCGGCTGCCAGGCCTTGACCGCCAGCATCTCGCGGTACTCCTCGGGCAGCTCGTCGAGCTTGTTCTCGTTGAGCACGGCGAGGCTCATCACATGCCAGCGGACCTCGATGTCACGGACCTTCTCCACTTCCAGCACCCACCGGGAGGTCATCCAGGCCCACGGGCACAGCGGGTCGAACCAGAAGTCGACGGGGGTCTTCTCCGACATGTCTCTCCCTAGAGATCCTCAGCAGACACAGCTTTCCCGCTCAACGCCGCGACCCGTGCCGCACATTCCCTGCTGCCCCGCGTCAGGGGCGCATGACAGGATCGCTCCTGTCCGCCAGACCCATGCGCCACCCAGTGAGGGAGTACCGCCCGTGCCCGGTGAGAACCTGTCCCGCGACGAGGCCCGGGAGCGGGCCGCCCTGCTGTCCGTCGACGGGTACGACGTGTCCCTCGACGTCCGTTCGGCGGTCGGCGACCGGTCCGGGGACGCGCCGCGCACCTTCAGGTCGGTCACGACGGTCCGGTTCCGCTGCAACGAGCCCGGGGCGTCGAGCTTCGCCGACCTGATCGCGCCGAGTGTGACGTCCGTCTCCCTCAACGGCCGCGACCTCGACCCCGGCGAGGTCTTCGACGGCGCCCGGATCCTGCTGGAGGACCTGGCGGCGGAGAACGAGCTGGTGGTGGACGCCCTGTGCGCCTACTCCCGCACCGGCGAGGGCCTGCACCGCTTCGTCGATCCGGAGGACGGCGAGGTCTACCTCTACACGCAGTACGAGCCCGCCGACGCGCGCCGGGTCTTCGTCACCTTCGAGCAGCCCGACCTGAAGGCCCCGTTCCGTTTCGAGGTGCGCGCACCCGAGGAGTGGACGGTGTGGAGCAACGGCGCCGGGGAGCGCGCCGACGGGGTCTGGCGGTTCGCGGAGACGAAGCCGATCTCGACGTACATCACCTGTGTCGTGGCCGGTCCCTACCACTACGTGACGGACACGTACACGCGCGACCTCGGCGACGGCACGACGCTGGAGATCCCCCTCGGCGCGATGTGCCGCAAGGGACTGGCGCCCTACTTCGAGGCCGACGACGTCTTCCTGATCACACGGCAGGGCCTGGACTTCTTCCACGACCACTTCGACTACCCGTACCCCTTCGGCAAGTACGACCAGGCGTTCGTGCCCGAGTACAACCTCGGCGCGATGGAGAACCCGGGCCTGGTGACCTTCCGCGAGGAGTACATCTTCCGCGGGAAGGTGACGCAGGCCTCCTACGAGGCGCGGGCCAACGTCATCCTGCACGAGATGGCCCACATGTGGTTCGGCGACCTCGTCACCATGGTGTGGTGGGACGACCTGTGGCTGAAGGAGTCCTTCGCCGACTTCATGGGCACCTTCGCCAACGTGGGCGCGACGCGCTTCCGCGACGCCTGGATCACCTTCGCCAACCGCCGCAAGGCCTGGGCCTACCGAGCGGACCAGCTGCCCTCCACGCATCCGATCACCGCGGACATCCGCGACCTGCAGGACGCCAAGCTCAACTTCGACGGCATCACCTACGCCAAGGGCGCCAGCGTGCTCAAGCAGCTGGTGGCCTACGTCGGCCAGGACGCGTTCCTGGAGGGCGCCCGCCGCTACTTCAAGCGGCACGCGTACGGCAACACCGGCCTCGGCGACCTGCTGTCGGTGCTCGGCGAGACCAGCGGCCGGGACATGGGCGCGTGGGCGCGGTCCTGGCTGCAGACGGCGGGCGTCAACTCGCTGACGCCGCAGGTCCTGCTGGACGCGGCCGGCCGGGTCGCCGAGCTTGCGGTGCTCCAGGAGGCCCCGGAGTCCCACCCGGAGCTGCGGCCGCACCGGGTGGCCGTCGGTCTGTACCGCCGGGAGGAGGGCCGTCTGGTGCGGTACGCGCGCGCCGAGGCGGACGTCGACGGTCCGCGCACGATCGTGGCGGACCTGGCCGGCCAGGAGGCCCCGGAGCTGGTCCTGGTCAACGACGACGACCTGACGTACTGCAAGACCCGCTTCGACGAGACCTCGCTGGACGCGCTGCGCTCCTCCCTGGGCGACGTCGCCGACCCGCTGGCCCGCGCGCTGTGCTGGTCGGCGCTGTGGAACATGACGCGGGACGCGCTGCTGCCCGCACGGGACTTCATCGGGCTGGTGCTGCGCTTCGCGGGGCGCGAGTCGGACATCGGCGTGCTGCAGATGCTGCACGCGTGGGCGGAGTCGGCGCTGGTGCACTACGTGGCGCCGCCGCTGCGGGAGACCGGCGCACGGCTGCTGGCCGAGGGCGCCGAGCGCGAGCTGTACGCCGCCGAGCCGGGCAGTGAGCACCAGCTGGCCTGGGCGCGGTTCTTCGCCGGCACGGCCGAGAGCCCGGCCGGATTCGAGCTGCTGCAGGGTCTGCTGGACGGCACGACGACCGTCGAGGGGCTGGAGGTCGACCAGGAGCTGCGCTGGACGTTCCTGGAGCCGCTGGCCGCGCACGGCTATGCGGACGAGAAGGCGCTGGAGGCCGAACTGGCCCGCGACGACACCGCGTCCGGCCGGCGCCACCAGGTCCGCTGCCTCGCCGCCCGCCCCTCGGCGGCGGTCAAGGCGCAGGCGTGGGCGCAGGTGGTGGAGTCCGACGCCCTGTCCAACGCCCTGGTGGAGGCGACGATCGCCGGGTTCGGCCAGCCCTCGCAGCGGGAGCTGCTGGCGCCGTACCGGGACAAGTACTTCGCGGCGATCGAGCGGGTGTGGTCCGAGCGTTCCATCCAGATCGCGATGACCATCGTCAAGGGCCTGTTCCCGTCCCTGCAGGACTCCCCGCAGACGCTGGTGGAGACGGACGTCTGGCTGGCCGCGCACGACTCGGCGCCCCCGGCGCTGCGCCGGCTGGTCCTCGAGGCGTGGGACGACCATGCGCGGGGCCTGCGCGGACAGGCGTGCGACGCGCGGGCCGAAGCGGGGACCGCGGCCGAATAGGGCTTCGCCGAAGGCTTCCCCGAGGCCCTGCCTTTGGCCATGAATTCTGCCGACGGTCACCGTTACGGAATTCAGTCGATCCGACCCGTAACCCCTGGTCCCCTCATCCGGGACCAGGGGTTTTCGGCGCCTACTCGGCATCCGAACACCCGTCCTTTAGGGCGAACTTGTCCCGATTTGTCGACGGGCGTGTAACAGCGGTTAATCGGCCCGGCGAGTGCGGAATCCCCGTTGCATGACCCAGAACACCCCGCTCCCCCGCGTCCCCTCGGCGTCCCCCCGCCCCGTCCGCCACCTCTCCGACGTCCACCGCCGGGTCGCCACCGTCGCCCGTCTGCGCGCGCAGGGCGTCGCGCCCGCCGAGGCCGACGAGCAGTGCCGTCCCGGCGGGCCCTGGCAGCAGGTGCTGCCCGGCGTGTACCTGCTCCACCCGGGGCCGCCCACCAGCGAGGAGCGGCTGCACGCGGTGCTGATGTACGCGGCCCGCGCGACGTCGGCGCCCGGGGTGCCGTCCCAGCCCGCCCCGGGGGACCCGCACCGGCCGGCGTACCGGGACGCGATGATCACGGGTCTGGCGGCGCTGAACCTGCACGGTCTGGCATCCGCCCCGCCGCTGACGTCGCTGGAGCACGTCGACGTCCTGGTGCCGCGGCTGCGCCGGCTGCGCTCCACGGGCTGCGCGCACATCGTCCGCACCGCCTCGCTGCCGGCCCCTGAGCAGGCGACCGGGGTCCCGGTGGCGCCGGTGCCGCGCGCACTGGCCGACGCGGTGGCGGAACTGACGGACGCGGGCGTGGTGCGACGGCTGCTGTCGGAGGCGGTGCGCGGGGGGCACTGCGAACCGACGGCCGTGGTGCGGGAGTTGACGGACGCCAAGCTGCTGAGCCGACCGCATGTGGTGGACGCCGTCGACGCGCTGCTCGCCGAGGGCCGCGCGATCGCGGAGGGCCGCCTGTACGCGATGGTGCGCGAACACGGCCTGCCCGACCCGGTCTGGAACGTGGACCTGCGACTGCCGGGCGGCCCCCACCTCGGCGGTCTGGACGCCTACTGGCCGGAACAGGCGGTGGCGGTGGAGCTGGACACCCGGGCCCCGCGCCAGGACGAGGACGCGCTGTGGTCCGAGTACGCGCGCAAGCGGGAGCACCTGGAGCGGCTGGGTATCACCGTCGTACACGTCACGCCGAAGAAGCTGCGGGACGCGAGCGAGCAGCAGGCGGCGGTGGTCCGCACGGCGCTGATGGCGTCGGGCGACCGCGACCCGGCCGCGTACGTCGTGGTGCTTCCCCGGTAGGGACGCAGCGGGGAGGCATCAGGAGGGGAGAGGAGGGGCCGCCGGCGGCGGCCCCTCCTCGTGCGACCGCGGCGACGACGCGGGCCGCCCGGCGCGGACGACGGCCTGATCGCCCCGGGGACCGAAGAGGTGGAGGATCTCCACCGCGCTGTCGTGCGCCGGACCGAACCAGTGCGGTTCGCCGGTGTCGAACTCGGCTGCTTCGCCCGGGCGCAGGACGAGTTCGCGCGCGCCGAGGATCAGACGCAGCTCGCCCGCGAGGACGTACAGCCACTCGTAGCCGTCGTGGGTCACCAGACGTGGCTCCCGGGGCGACAGCACCTGCTTGAAGACCTGCACCCGGCCCGGATACCGCGTCAAGGGCACGAGGACGCTGCCGTGCGCCTTGCGCAGCGGCCGCAGGTGCACCCGGGGGTCGCCGCTGGCCGGAGCGGCGACCAGCTGGTCGAGGGCGACGCGATGCGCGCGGGCCAACGGGATGAGCAGGTCCAGGGGACGGCGGACAGCCGCGGGCCCCTCTCATTCCGCGGGCGGCACAGCCTCCCTCGCGGGCGCGGCCTCCCCGGGCGCGGTCCCGGCGGGTGCGATCCCGGCGGACGACGCGGTCCCGGTGGGTGTCGGGGGCGGCTCGGGGGGCCGGGTCTGCTGTGGGGACAGGGATCGACGGCCGTTCGCCGGGCGCTCGCGCCACAGGGCGAGCGCGGTGTCGACCAGGCGGACCCGGGTGAGGGAGGGCACCGCGTCCAGGTCGTGCCACGCGGCCATGTCGGTGGAGCCGTTCACCTCGTGCCGCAGCTCCCCGCCGACGACCCGCCCCTCGTAGACGATGCGCACGCCGTGGTGTTCCACGAGACCGCGCAGGCCCTCGCGGAGGGTGCGGCGGGAGGAGTCGATGCCGAGCAGGCCGGTCACCTCGACGCGGTAGCCGGTCTCCTCGTCGAGCTCGCGCACGACCGTGTCGAGGGGGTCCTCGCCGTGCTCCATGCCCCCGCCCGGGAGCACCCACTCGAGAGTGCCGTCGGGCGCCGGCGAGCGGGCGAGCAGCAGCCTTCCGTCGCGGACACAGACGGCGTAGGCCGCCACCCTCAACTTCTTGCGCATACGGGGACGGTAGCCGGACCCGTCCGTCCGGGCAGGGGATTTCCGGCCGCACAGCCGCCGGACAGTGAGCCCACAGGAGACTCGTAGAGGGTTTTCCCCATACATCCATATCGATTCGGTCAACTCTCCCCAAACAACTGACTCTTAGGCAAAACTTTGCGGTCATCCGGGAGCGCATTCCGGAGGCCCGTGATCAGGCAGGAACGGCCTGCATCACGCGCTGCTCGTTCCTTTACCTACAAGGGATGCCGATGACCCTCACCCCCGAGCGTGAACCGATATCGGGCGCTAGACGCGTGGCCCGGATAGCCGTGGCGGCGGGCCTCGTGGCCGCGCTGTCCGCGGCCGGACCGATACCCATGGCCTTCTCCGCCGACGTCGGCCAGCCCCCGGTCGCGGCCGACCCGGGCGTGAAGTCCGCCCATGACAAGCTCGGCGCCGACGACGCCGACCTCCTCGCCGAGGCCAAGGCCGCCGGCGACAAGAACGTGACCCTCATGGTCGCGACCGCCCCCGGCCAGACCGAGCAGGTCGCCGAGGAGCTGGACGCGGTCAAGGGCGGCTCCGTGGGCCAGTCCTACGACAAGCTCGGCTACGTCCGCGCCACCGTCCCGACGGGCAAGGCCGACTCCGCGATCGCCGCGGCCGCCAAGCTGTCCTCGGTGCACGCCATCGACCTGCGCCAGAACATCGTCCTCGACGACCCGGCGCCCAGCGCGGACACCGCCAAGTCCGGCAGGTCCGCCGCGAAGACGAAGACCTACCCGGCGCCGAGCCGGAAGACGCCCGCCGAGAACCCGTACAACCCGTCCTTCGAGACGGGCGCCGTCGACTTCGTGAAGAAGAACCCGAAGGCGGACGGCCGGGGCGTCACCATCGGCATCCTCGACTCCGGCGTGGACCTCGGCCACCCGGCGCTGCAGAAGACCACCACCGGCGAGCGCAAGATCGTCGACTGGGTGACGGCCACCGACCCGATCCTCGACGGCGACGCCTCCTGGCGCCCGATGACGACCTCCGTGTCCGGCCCCAGCTTCACCTTCGGCGGCCGCACCTGGACCGCGAAGCCCGGCTCGTACCAGGTCAACCTGTTCCGCGAGTCCGCCACCGCCGGCGGCGACGCCAAGGGCGACGTCAACCGCGACGGCGACACCACCGACGTGTGGGGCGTCCTGTACGACGCGGCGGCCGGCACGGTCGCCGTCGACGTGAACGCCAACGGCGACTTCACCGACGACACCGCGATGAAGCCGTACAAGGACGGTTACCAGGTCGGGTACTTCGGCACCGACAACCCGGCGACCGACGTCGCCGAGCGCCAGCCGTTCGTCGTGCAGATCCGCAAGGACGTGCCGATGGACCCGTTCGGCGGCGACTGGGTCGGCAAGAAGGCCGACTTCGCCAACATCGGTCTCATCGCGAGCGAGCACGGCACCCACGTGGCCGGCATCACCGCCGCGAACGGCCTGTTCGGCGGCAGCATGAACGGCGCCGCGCCCGGCGCGAAGCTCGTCTCCTCCCGCGCCTGCATCTTCGGCCCGGGCTGCACCAACGTGGCCCTGACCGAGGGCATGATCGACCTCGTCGTCAACCGCGGCGTCGACATCGTCAACATGTCGATCGGCGGTCTGCCGGGTCTGAACGACGGCAACAACGCACGCGCCGAGCTGTACACGCGCCTCATCGACACCTACGGCGTCCAGCTCGTGATCTCCGCGGGCAACGAGGGCCCCGGCGCGAACACCATCGGCGACCCCGGTCTGGCCGACAAGGTGATCTCGGTCGGCGCGGCCATCTCCAAGGAGACCTGGGCCGCCAACTACGGCTCGCAGGTGACGAAGAAGTACGCGCTGCTGCCGTTCTCCTCGCGCGGCCCGCGTGAGGACGGCGGCTTCACGCCGACGCTCGTCGCGCCCGGCGCCGCGATCAACACCACCCAGACCTGGCTGCCGGGCTCCCCGGTCGCCGACGCGGGCTACCCGCTGCCGGCCGGCTACTCCATGCTGCAGGGCACCTCGATGGCCTCCCCGCAGGCCGCGGGCGCCTCGGCGCTGCTGATCTCGGCCGCCAAGCAGTCCAAGGTCGCGCTCACCCCGGCGATCCTGCGCACGGCGCTGACCTCGACCGCCCACCACATCAAGGGTGTGCAGGCGTACGAGGAAGGCGCGGGCGCCATCGACGTCGTGGACGCCTGGAAGTCCATCAGGAAGGGCGCCACCGCCCACGACTACACCGTCAAGGCCCCGGTCGACACCGCGCTCGACCAGGCCCTGAAGACCCCGGGCTTCGGCACCGGCGTCTACGACCGCGAGAGCGGTCTGAAGGCCGGGCAGAAGAAGACGTACGACGTCACCATCACCCGTACGTCCGGCCCCGACAAGGCGGTCCGCCACGAGCTGGAGCTCGAGAACAACGCGGCCGGCACCTTCAAGATCCTCGGCGACGACGAGGTGAAGCTGCCGCTGAACAAGCCGGTCACCGTCAGGATCCAGGCCAAGCCGAAGGCCGCGGGCATCGCCAGCGCCATCCTGGAGGTCGACGACCCGAAGACCGAGGGCGTCGACAAGCAGATCCTGAACACGGTCGTCGTCTCGACGCCGGTGAAGCACACGTTCTCGGTGTCGAACACCGTGCAGCGCAACAGCTTCCAGTCGTACTTCCTGACCGTGCCCGAGGGCGCGAAGTCCTTCGAGGTCGCGATCGGCGGACTGAAGGACAAGAGCCAGACCCGGTTCATCTCGATCCACCCGTACGGCGTCGCGGTCGAGGACAGCTCCACCATCTACTGCTACAGCAACTACCCCAACACCAACGGCTGCCGGCCGGACGCCCGTTCGTACCCGAACCCGCAGGCCGGCGTCTGGGAGATCGAGGTCGAGTCGCGTCGCACCTCGCCGCTGCTGGACAACCCGTACAAGCTGGACGCGACCGTCTACGGCGCCGTCTTCGACCCGGCGACCGTGACCGTGCCCGAGGTGAAGGTCGGCACCCCGGCCGCCGTCTCCTGGAAGGTCAAGAACAACTTCGCCGCGATCGACGGCAAGCTGGTCGGCGGCCCGCTCGGCTCGTCCAAGGCGACCCGTCCGACCATCGCGAACGGCGCGACCCAGACCACCACGGTCGAGGTCCCGGCCGGCGCCAAGTCGCTCGACGTCTCCATCGGCAAGGCCTCGGACGCCTCAGCCGACCTGGACCTCACGGTCTTCGACGCGGCCGGCAACCAGGTCGCGCAGCAGGCCGACGGCGACTCGGAGGAGGCGGTCTCCATCCCGTCGCCGGCCGCCGGCACGTACACCATCGAGGTCGCGGGCTTCTCCGTCCCGGCCGGCACCACGGCGTACGACTACCTGGACGTGTTCTTCTCGTCCGCCCTCGGCACCGTCGGCGTCGACGAGTCGACGCCGGTGAAGCTCGGCACGGGCGCCACGGCGTCGGTCAGCGCGACCGTCACCGCCGCGGCCGCCGCTCCCGAGGGCCGGGCCTTCTTCGGCCAGGTCCAGCTGGTGAACGCGCGGGGCACCGTCGCGGGCTCCGGCAGCGTGGCGATCGAGAAGGTCACCCCGTAACACCGTGCACGGCAATGGGGGCGGGCGTCCACAAGGGCGCCCGCCCTTCGCCGTTCCCGCCCCTCGCCGCGCCCGGGGACCCGCCCGGCGGGCCCGGCCGTCCGTCGGTCCGTCCGGCCACCCGGCGGGTGCCGCCCGCCGCTGACCCGGCCCCTGCCGGAGCTTGCGCCGCGCGACCCGGTACCCGTACGGCGGGCCGGCCGGCGGGCGTCGACCGCCGTTGACCGGCCCCGCCGGTGCACGCGCTCCGCGACCCGGGATCCGGCCCGGCCCCGCTGTCCGGTCAGCGGGGTCAGCCGGTCAGCCGGTCAGCCGGGCGAGGCTGCGTCGCAGGTGAGGCCGTCCGTCTCCGGCAGCGCCCGGAGGAGCGCGGTCCGCTCGGGGGCGATGTCGGCCTCGCCGACCGCCCAGACGTCGGGCGTGGCCGACCCCCGCCCCAGCGCGACCAGCACACGGTCGCCCTCCGCCAGCAGCGGGTCCATGTCGCGCTCCATCTCGAAGTCCGCCTCCGGCGCGCTCACGGCCGGCCGGTACGCGTGCGTGACGCGCAGCGTGACGCGCTCGCGGGCGGTGCCGGGCAGCGGGCGGACGTCCGTCACCTCGCCCTCCACCACGAGCCGGGCGCAGACGAGGTACCCGGGGTCGCCGAGGGGGCTGCCGGAGTCCCCGGCGCCCTCGGACCCCGCCCGGCCGGCGCCCGTGCCCTCGTCGCTCGCCGAGCTCGCCTTGGCGTCGGCGTCGTCGGACGCCCCCTGACCCACCTGGAAGACACCCCAGCCGACCCCGAAGACCATCGCTCCAGCGGCGGCGACGCCCGCGGCGCGCAGCACCAGCGGCCGCAGCCGGGCCGCCGCCGTGGGCCGGGACGGCTGGGGGAACCGGGACGGACGGGACGGCCGGGGGCGCCGCACGCGTCCGGACCGGTGTGCCGGGACGCCCCGTCGGCCCGCCCGGTCCGCCGGTCCCGCCGGCTCCGCCGACTCCGCCGTGAGGGCGTCCGCGAGGGCGCCGAGCTGTTCGCGCAGCAGCGCGAGGTCGGCCGTCGCCGAGCGGTGCTCCGCCATGAAGGCGTCGTCCGCGCGACTCTCGTCCGGCAGCGGCTCGTCGCAGATCGCTGCCATCAGCGCGTCCAGACCGGCGCGGCCGTCGTGTTCCGCGGTCACGTCACACCACCTCGTCCTCGTGCAGGCGGGCGCGCAGGGCCCGGACCGCCGTGTGCAGACGGCTCTTGACGGTGCCCTCGGGGACGCCCAGCTCCCGGGCTATGGAGCGCACCGGCAGGTCGGCGTAGAAACGCAGGACGAGGACCTGCCGCTGGGCGTCGGGCAACTCGTCCAGGCCCTGGGCGACGGCGAGGGAGAGCACGCTGGTGTCCTCGCCCGAGACCGGCTCGTGCTGGCGCAGCGAGGCCAGCCGCTCCCCCAGCCGCTCCTGACGGCGCTTGGCGCGGTGCCAGTCCATCGCCAGGTTGGAGGCCACGACCGCCGCCCACGCGGACACGTCGCGCGGCGCCTCGTAACCTTTCGCCGCGCGTTCCAGCAACCGCAGGCGGACCTGCTGCACCCCGTCCGGCAGGTCCGCCTGCGGCACCCCGCCCAGCGCGAGCACCGCCCGCACCCGGCGTTCCTGCGCCGCGTCCAGAGGGTCGTCGCCGGACACGGTCCCGTCCCCCTGGACGCGGTGGGCTTTTCTGCGCAGCACAGCCACCCCTCCCTGCCGCGTTTCCTCTACGACGCCGTGGGCCGCGGAAACGTTCGGCACAGGCGTGAGGAATGGCGCAGAGGCGTACGTCACACCGGCGCACGCGGCAGCACAGCTTGCGGTGCGGGGCGGGCACGGGGCGAATTCCTCCAGCTCAGCGGGGTGTGGGAGGGAGTTCCGCAACCGGCGGGCCCGGCGGGGCGTCCCAGCCCTCGGGCATGGGGGGCAAAGAATTGGACAGGCGGGCCGGGGTCGGCCGCATCATGGAAATGGCCTCGGCCAGGCAGCACGCAGGTAAATGGGACGGACAGAGGGAGTCGCCGTGAGGGTCGGAATCGTCGGAGCCACCGGTCAGGTCGGCACGGTCATGCGCAGGATCCTCAAGGAGCGGGACTTCCCGGTCACGCAGCTGCGCCTGTTCGCGTCGGCCCGCTCGGCGGGGACGGTCCTGGACGGCGTGACGGTGGAGGACGCGGCGACGGCCGACTACGCGGAGCTGGACATCGTCCTGTTCTCCGCGGGCGGCGCGACGTCGAAGGCGCTCGCGGAGAAGGTCGCCGCGCAGGGCGCGGTCGTGATCGACAACTCCTCCGCCTGGCGCAAGGACCCCGAGGTCCCGCTGGTCGTCTCCGAGGTGAACCCGCACGCGATCGCGAATCGCCCGAAGGGCATCATCGCCAACCCGAACTGCACCACGATGGCCGCGATGCCGGTCCTGAAGCCGCTGCACGCGGAGGCCGGCCTGGAGTCGCTGGTGGTCGCCACCTACCAGGCGGTGTCCGGGTCGGGCGTGGCGGGCGTGGCGGAGCTGCACGGCCAGGCGCAGAAGGTGGCGCCGGACGCGGACAGGCTGACCCACGACGGCGCGTCGGTCGACTTCCCCGAGCCGCAGGTCTACAGGCGTCCCATCGCCTTCAACGTGGTCCCGCTGGCGGGCTCGATCGTCGAGGACGGCCTGGGCGAGACGGACGAGGAGCAGAAGCTCCGCAACGAGTCCCGCAAGATCCTGGAGATCCCGGACCTCAAGGTCTCCGGCACCTGCGTCCGGGTCCCGGTGTTCTCCGGGCACTCCCTGCAGGTCAACGCCCGCTTCGCCCGTCCGCTGTCCGCGGAGCGCGCGACGCAGCTGCTGTCCGAGGCCGCCGGCGTGGTCCTCACCGACATCCCGACGCCCCTCGAGGCGGCCGGCAAGGACCCGTCCTACGTGGGCCGCATCCGCCGGGACGAGACCGTGGAGCACGGCCTCGCCCTGTTCATCTCCAACGACAACCTGCGCAAGGGCGCGGCGCTGAACGCGGTGCAGATCGCGGAGCTGGTGGCGGACGAGCTCAGGGGCTGACGCCCTCGTACTGTTGCCGAGGGGTGGCCGCCCGCGGGGGGGGCGGCCCCCACCAGATGGGAGCGGAAAACG
>NZ_JBEPBI010000107.1:0-25428 GCF_040299045.1 Streptomyces sp. NPDC001027 | reverse complement strand
GGCGCCGCGGGTGCAGTGGGCGCTGCGGGTGCAGTGGGCGCCGCGCAGGCCGTGGGCGCCGTGGGTGCTGCACAGGCCGTAGGCGCCGTGGGCGCCGCGGCAGCCGCGAGAGCGCCACGCCTGCCGACGACCGCTGCCCGTGCCGCCGCTGCCCGCGGGAGGTCGACGGAGGTCGACGGAGGTCGACGGCCGGGGTGACCGGTCAGGTGCGCGGCGGGGTCCCGAGGATCTCCGCCAGGTCGTAGCGCACCGGTTCCTCCAGCTGTGCGTAGGTGCAGCTCTCCGGGGTGCGGTCCGGGCGCCAGCGGCGGAATCGCGCTGTGTGCCGGAAGCGCGCCCCGTTCTCCATGTGGTCGTACGCCACCTCGACCACCCGCTCGGGCCGCAGCGGCACCCAGGACAGGTCCTTTTTGCCCGACCAGCGGCTCGGCGCCCCGGGCAGCCGGGCCGTCTCGTGGGCCGTCTCGTCCGACCAGGCCGCCCACGGGTGACCGGTGGCCTCCGCCATCCGCAGTGGCTCCAGCTCCTCGACCAGCTCCGCCCGGCGCTTCATGGTGAAGGCCGCGCAGACCCCCACGTGCTGGAGGACGCCCGCGTCGTCGTGCAGGCCCAGCAGCAGCGAGCCCACCACGGGCCCGCTCTTGTGGAAGCGGTATCCGGCGACCACGACGTCCGCGGTGCGCTCGTGCTTGACCTTGAACATCGCGCGCTCGTTCTGCAGGTACCGCAGACCCGGCGGCTTCGCGATCACCCCGTCGAGGCCCGCGCCCTCGTACTCCTCGAACCACTGCCGGGCCACCTCGACGTCGGTCGTCGCGGGCGCCAGGTGCACCGGCGCCGTCACCGCGGCCAGCGCCCCGGTCAGCAGGTCCCGCCGGTCGCTCTGCGGCACGTCGAGGACCGCCTCGTCGGCCAGCGCCAGCAGGTCGAACGCGACGAAGGACGCCGGCGTCCGTTCGGCGAGCGTGCGCACCCGGGAGTCCGCGGGGTGGATGCGCTCCGTCAGCGCGTCGAAGTCGAGCCGTCCCTCCCGGGCGATCACGATCTCGCCGTCCAGCACGCACCGCGTCGGCACCCGCTCCCGCAACGCCGCCACCAGCTCAGGGAAGTACCTGGTCAGGGGCTTCCCGGTGCGGCTGCCCAGTTCGATCTCGTCCCCGTCCCGGAAGACGATCGCGCGGAACCCGTCCCACTTCGCCTCGTACTGCATGCCCGGCGGGATCGCCGCCACCGACTTGGCGAGCATCGGCTTCACGGGCGGCATCACGGGCAGATCCATGGTGCGATTCTGCGCGCCGATCGCCCGCCCCGCCCGCCGGACGGACCGCCGGAGGACCGCCGGAGGACCGTCGGAGGACCGCCGGACGGACCGTCGGGCGGGCGCGCGAGTCGTCGGGGTGCGCGCGCATGCGAGTCGTCATGGGTGTGTCTACCGTGGCTCGCATGGGCGATGCGGTGGAACTGGAAGCAGCCGGCCGGACGGTGCGCCTGTCCAGCCCGGACAAGGTGTTCTTCCCGGAGCGCGGCTTCACGAAGCTGGACCTCGCCCGCTACTACCAGGCGGTCGCCCCGGGCATCCTGCGCGCCCTGCGCAACCGTCCCACCACCCTGGAGCGCTACCCCGACGGAGTGAACGGGGAGTCCTTCTTCCAGAAGCGGGCGCCCAAGAACATGCCGGACTGGATCCCGACCGCGCACATCACCTTCCCCAGCGGACGCAGCGCCGACGAGATGTGCCCGACGGAGGAGGCGGCCGTCCTGTGGGCCGCCCAGTACGGCACCCTCACCTTCCACCCGTGGCCGGTGCGGCGCGCCGACGTGGACCGTCCCGACGAACTGCGCATCGACCTCGACCCGCAGCCCGGCACCGACTACGACGACGCCGTCCGCGCCGCCCACGAACTGCGTTCCGTGCTCGACGAGTTCGGCGGACTGCGCGGCTGGCCCAAGACCTCAGGCGGGCGCGGCCTGCACGTGTTCGTGCCGATCGAGCCGCGCTGGACCTTCACCCAGGTCCGGCGAGCCGCCATCGCGGTGGGCAGGGAGATGGAGCGGCGGATGCCGGACCAGGTGACCATCCGCTGGTGGAAGGAGGAACGCGGCGAGCGCATCTTCGTCGACTACAACCAGACCGCCCGCGACCGCACCATCGCCTCCGCCTACTCCGTACGCCCGCGCCCGCACGCTCCCGTCTCGGCGCCTCTGCGCTGGGAGGAGGTGGGCGAGGCACACCCTCGCGATTTCGACATCGCGACCATGCCCGCCCGCTACGCCGAACTCGGCGACGTCCACGCCGACATGGACGACCACGCGTTCTCCCTCGACGCCCTGCTCGAGCTGGCCCGGCGCGACGAGCACGACCACGGGCTCGGCGACCTGCCGTATCCGCCGGAGTACCCGAAGATGCCCGGCGAGCCGAAGCGGGTGCAGCCCAGCAGGGCGAAGAAGACTCCGGACGCCGGAGAGCCCCCGGCGGACGCCGCCGCTCCTTGATCCCGACCCATCGCTCCTGGATCCGGACCGCGCCTTGATCCGGATCCCATGGGCACGGCGCACGTCCGTCGAAGGCGGAACCGCCGGAGTTCGCGGGGCGGTGCCGTCGGCCGGGGCGAGAGCGCTCTCATTCGGGTCCGGGCCGACTCGTGGTCCGGAGCTATCCTGATCCGCAGTCGGCCAGGAGGAGCCCCGAAGTGACCGAGACAGCGTCGCGTCCCACGTTGGAGGCCGTGGCCGAGCGGGCCGGGGTCTCCCGGGCGACCGTGTCGAGAGTGGTCAACGGCGGGGACGGCGTCCGGGAACCGCTCGTCGAACGGGTCCGGCAGGCCGTGGAGGAGCTCGGCTACGTGCCGAACCAGGCCGCGCGCAGCCTCGTGACGAAACGGCACGACGCCGTGGCCGTCGTCATCGCCGAGCCGGAGACCCGGGTCTTCGCCGACCCCTTCTTCGCGCTCCAGCTCCGTGGCATCAGCAAGGAGTTGACCGCCCACGACAACCAGCTGGTGCTGCTGCTCACCGAGGGCCGGGACGACCACGCGCGCGTCGCCCGCTACCTCGCCGGCGGTCATGTCGACGGGGCGCTGGTCTTCTCCCTGCACCTGGACGACCCGCTGCCGGGCCTGATCCAGGGCGCGGGGGTGCCGACCGTGTTCGGCGGGCGGCCCGGCTGGAGCGACGGGACCCGCGACGTGGTCTACGTGGACAGCGACAACCGCGGCGGGGCTCGCGACGCCGTGCGCCTGCTGGCCGGTCTCGGCCGCACCCGCATCGCGCACATCACCGGCCCGCTCGACCAGACCTCCGCGGCGGACCGGCTCGACGGCTACCGGGAGGTCATGGGCGACGCCGACCCGGGGCTGGTCGTCGAGAGCGACTTCACCCCCGGCGGCGGCGAACGCGCCATGCGCGCACTCCTCGAACGCCGCCCCGACATCGACGCCGTGTTCGCCGCCAACGACCTCACCGCCTCGGGCGCCGTGCGCGTGCTGCGGGAACGGGGCAGGCGCGTGCCCGAGGACGTGGCCGTGGTCGGCTTCGACGACATGATGCCCGTCGCCGAGCAGACCGATCCGCCGCTGACGACGGTCCGTCAGGACATCGAGGAGATGGGCCGGATCATGGCCCGCCTCCTGCTGCGCCGCCTGGAGAGGCGTACCGCGGAAGGGGATCGCGGCGGCGTGGACGGCAGCGACGCCCCGGTGGTGCTGCCGACCACGCTGGTGCGCCGCGCGTCGGCCTAGACCGGCACGCGGGCCTGGACCGACACGCGGTCGCGACGGCCCGACACCCGTGCGCCGGCCGGGTCGTGCGGCCGGGCCGCCGTGTCCGGTCTCCCTCAGGTCTCTCTCGGGATGCTCCTGATCACCGCGAAGCGTGCGCCGTAGGGGTCGGCGAGCTTGGCGATGCGGCCGACGTCCGGCATGTCCGTGGCGGGCATCCGCACACCGCCGCCGTGGCTCACGGCCTCGGCGACGACCGCGTCCACGTCGGTGACCTCGAAGTACGGCAGCCAGTACGGATCCGACCCGGTCTCCGAGGGATCGTCGGCCAGCGGGACGATCCCGCCGAACATCGCCTCCTCCCCGCCGTCGGCCGGGTTGACGCAGGTGTACGTGCCGCCGGGGAAGGCGGCGGCCGAGGTCTCCAGACCGAGTGCGGTGCGGTAGAACGCCGCCGCCGCGGCGATGTCCGGCGTGTACAGCTCGACCCAGCACAGCGAGCCGGGTTCGTCCGCCATGTCCACGCCCTTCGTCAGGGCCGGCTCCCAGAGGCCGAACGTGACGCCCGCCTGGTCGGCGAGGACCGCCATCGTGCCCTTTCCCATCACGTCCATCGGGGGGAGGAGCACTCTGCCGTGCGCCTGCTCGGCGGTCTTGGCGGTGGCCTGCGCGTCGGACGTCTGGAAGTAGACCGTCCAGGACGGCGGCCCCTGCGCCGGGGTGGTCTGCATGCCGCCCGCCACGGTCCTGCCGTCCAGCTGGAAGAAGCCGTAACCGCCGGCGTCGGGTCCCGCCGACAGGAAGCGCCAGCCGAAGAGCGCGCCGTAGAAGGAGGTGGCGCCGTCGATGTCGGGCGTGCCGACGTCGATCCAGTTCGGAGCGCCGTCGACGAAACGGGTGGTGAGCATCATCGCCCTCCTCGCAAGGGTCCCGTTCTCTGTTCTGCCGAGTCTGGCACCGCCCACTGACAATCGCTGCCCGAGCGGCCCCGCCGTCCGCGGCGTCCGGCGGCGGCCCCGTGGTCACTGCGGGTTTCCGCCGGTCAGGCGCGTGAGGGCGACGGCGACGCCGTGTGCCGCCGTGTGCGGACGTGTGCCGCCGGCCCGGCCGATCCGCGCGCCGCCGTGCGGGCCGTCGCCGCCGACGACATCATTCAGGGCAGCGCCGTCGGCCGGTGACGGGGCCGGCGTGCCGCGCGTATACCCGGCGTTGATCGAATGTTTCGCGCCGCCGGGCATCGTTCTGGCCATGTACACCGACACGATTCCGACGCCCGACCTCTCCTGGCAGCGGGAGGCGCTGTGCGCGCAGACGGGGGCGGACTTCTTCTTCCCCGAACCCGGCAGTTCGGTGCGCGAGGCCAAGCGCATCTGCGGCATGTGCGAGATGCGCCCCGCGTGCCTGGACTACGCCCTGGCCCACGACGAGCGCTTCGGCGTCTGGGGCGGTCTCTCCGAGAAGGAGCGACTGCAGATCAGGCGCACGGCCGACTGACCCGTGCCGTGGTGACGCAACGACCCTGTCGCCGTCCCGGAATTCGAACGACCGCATCGCGGGGGTGCGGTTAGGATCCGGGAACGAGTTCGGGCGTGACGCACAGGCGGCACAGCCCCGCACAGGCGTGCACGCCGGATCCCGTCCGGCCGTCCCGAACGCGTGCGCGGTCCCTCGGTGCGGAGCCCGACTCGACACCCGGTCAGGGTGCAGACGCCGGTCCGCATCTTGTCGGGACCGCGGTACGGAGCACAGGGGCGGGCCGGGGGGCAGGGGCGATGGGCGAGGAGAAGACGAGGGCGGCGGAGACCCGGCAGGTCACCGAGACGGAGCTGGCCGCCTTCCACCAGGTCGTGGGCAAGCTGCGTGCGCTGCCGGTCGACGATCCCGTGCGGCTGCACGCCGAGCGGGTCGCCGCCTCCTTCGCGCGCGACGGGTGGCGGCGCAGGCGTCATCTGCGCGGCGCCGAGGTGGCGGCCGCCGACGCGGCGACGATGGCCGCCACCGCGACCGGCGCACTCGACCGGCGCGAGGACGCGCCGCTGGTGAGCGGCGGCGCGGGCGGCGTCTTCCACCGGCCGCGGCCCTGCTACGTCTGCAAGTCGCCCTATCGGCACGTCGACGCGTTCTACCACCGGCTGTGTCCCGCCTGCGCCGCCGACAACACCGCCCGACGCGCGCTGAGCGCAGACCTGCGGGGGCGCCGCGTCCTGCTGACCGGCGGCAGGGTCAAGATCGGCTTCCAGCTGGCGCTGATGATGCTGCGGGACGGCGCGGAGCTCGTGGTCACCTCCCGGTTCCCGCACGACACCGTCCGCCGTTTCCGGGCCGAGCCGGGCAGCGAGCGATGGATGAGCAGGCTCACGGTCCTCGCCGTCGATCTGCGCGACCCCCGGCAGGTGCTGGGGCTGTGCGAGGAACTGCGCCGTGAGGGCGAGCCGTTCGACATCCTCGTCAACAACGCGGCGCAGACCGTGCGGCGACCGCCCGAGTCGTACGCCCTGCTGGCCGCCGGGGAGCACGACGCCCTGCCCGAGGGCGTCCGGCCGGCGCCGGGCTTCACGCCGATGCGGATGCTGGAGGGGCTCGGCGGCACGGTGTCGGCGCTCCCCGCCGCGCTGCGCGAGGCCGACGAGGCCGGGCTGCTGCCCGACCCCTCGCCGGAGAACTCCTGGTCGGTCCGGCTCGGCGCGCTCGACCCGGCCGAGGTCCTGGAGACCCAGCTGGTCAACGCGCTCGCCCCCGCTCTGCTGTGCGACCGGCTGCTGCCGCTGCTGCTGGCGTCCCCGCATCCACGGCGGTACGTGATCAACGTGAGCGCGGTCGAGGGCCGGTTCGCGGTGCGCAACAAGATGCCCGGGCATCCGCACACCAACATGGCCAAGGCCGCCCTGAACATGCTCACCCGCACCAGCGCCGCCGCGCTCGCCGAGCAGGGCGTGCACATGTGCGCCGTCGACACCGGCTGGATCACGGACGAGAACCCGGCGCCGAAGAAGGCCCGGATCGCGGGCGCGGGATTCCGCACGCCGCTGGACGTCGTCGACGGCGCCGCGCGGGTGTACGACCCGATCGTGCGCGGCGAGGCAGGGCATCCGGTCTCGGGAGTGTTCCTCAAGGACTACCGGGAGGCGGACTGGTGAGCGTGCGCGGCAGCGCCGGGCACGGCCCGGTGTCTCGCCGTACCGGCGGCCCGGCGTGCCCGGTGGTCCGCCGGCATGACGGCGCGGACGGCGAGACGGCCCGCACCGGGAGATCGTTTCCGAGTGCGAGCCGTTCGGGCCGTGCGAGTCGTGCGGCCGTGTGAGCCGTGCGACCCCGTTCGGGGTGAGCGTGCGTCGTGCCGTCAGCCCGCGGCGCGGGCCGCCATACGGGCCTTGCGCGCCGCCAGTTTCTCGTCGAACTTCAGGGCCTCGGCGTCCAGGCCGCCCATGTACAGGCCGAGCTCCTCCTGCGCCTGCCGCCCCTCGGGGCCGAGGCCGTCGATCTCCATGACCTTCAGGAAGCGCAGCACGGGCTGGATGACGTCGTCGTGGTGGATGCGCAGGTTGTAGATCTCGCCGATCGCCATCTGCGCCGCGGCCCGCTCGAAGCCGGGCATGCCGTGGCCGGGCATGCGGAAGTTCACGATGACGTCGCGCACGGCCTGCATGGTGAGGTCGGGGGCGAGCTCGAAGGCGGCCTTCAGCAGGTTGCGGTAGAAGACCATGTGCAGGTTCTCGTCGGTGGCGATGCGCGCCAGCATGCGGTCGCAGACCGGGTCGCCGGACTGGTGGCCGGTGTTGCGGTGCGAGACGCGGGTCGCGAGCTCCTGGAAGGACACGTACGCGACCGAGTGCAGCATGGAGTGACGGTTGTCCGACTCGAAGCCCTCGCCCATGTGGGCCATCCGGAACTGCTCGAGCTTGTCCGGGTCCACCGCGCGCGAGGCGAGGAGGTAGTCGCGCATCACGATGCCGTGCCGGCCCTCCTCGGCCGTCCAGCGGTGCACCCAGGTGCCCCAGGCGCCGTCCCGTCCGAAGAGCGAGGCGATCTCGTGGTGGTAGCTGGGCAGGTTGTCCTCGGTGAGCAGGTTCACGACCAGCGCGATCCGGCCGATCTCGGTGACCTTGGACTGCTCCTTCCCCCAGGCCTCGCCGTCCTCGAAGAAGCCGGGGAAGTTGCGGGCGTCGCTCCACGGCACGTACTCGTGGGGCATCCAGTCCTTGGTGACCTTCAGGTGCCGGTTCAGCTCGGTCTCGACCACTTCCTCCAGCGCGAACAGCAGCTTGGCGTCGGTCCAGACGGCCGGATTGCCGAGGTGAGGGGAGGTGATCGACACGAGGTACTCCAGGGGGACGCGAAGCGGAGCGGAACCGTCCGGCGAGCGGGACCGGAACTTACGGGATCGTAGGCTACGAATCCGTAGGTTATGAAGACATGGTCTAAGCAGGGCGTAAAGATCGCTGATCAGCCGGGTTGCCGGGGCAATTCGGGGCATGCCGAACAGCCCCGGGAAGTGCAGGTCCCAGGGCTGAACAGGTGATCGGCTCACCCGGTCAGGCGTACAGCTCCCGCAGCCGCACCGAGAGGCATGTCACACATCCCTCGAGCTTCTCGAACTCGCCGATGTCGACGAGGACGGGCTCGTGTCCGAGATCGGCGAGCAGATCCGCCGTCTTCGGCGCGCTCGCCGCCATGAGCAGGTGGGGGCCGCCGAGGAGCACCACGTGCGCGCCCGCCTCCTCGGGCACCGACAGGAAGCGCGGGAACAGCGACGGCCGGTCGACCTGGGGGATGTGACCGATCACCGTCCCGTCGGGCAGCGCCGTGACCGCCGACTTCAGGTGCAGCACCTTGCTGACCGGCACCGCTGTCACCGTCGCCCCGAGCGGTTCGAAGGCGGCGCGCAGCTGCTGGACGCCGGCCGCGTTGGTCCGCCCGCCCCGGCCGACGTAGACGGTGTCCCCGACCTTGAGCACGTCGCCGCCGTCCAGCGTGCCGGGCTCCCAGATCCAGTTCACCGAGCAGCCGAGGCGTGCCACGGCCTCCTCGACGCCGGCGGTCTCCCCGCGCCGGGACTCGGCGCCGGAGCGCGCGATCAGGGCGACGTTCCGGTACATCACCACCGTGTCCTCGACGAACACGGAGTCCGGGCAGTCGTCGGCCGGATCGACCTCGACGGTCTCCCAGCCGTGCGTGCGCAGGGCGTCGGCGTAGGCCTCCCACTGCTCCAGGGCGAGCTCCACGTCGACCTTCTCCCGCTCGACGTGCGTCACCAGGCCTTCGGCGAGGCGCGGGCTGGGGCGGCGGATGAGGGCCTTCTTGCTGGGCACGTCCAGGTCTCCGAATCGGGTGGAAAACCGGCGCCTCGGGCGCGGCGCCGGTCAGCCATCATGCAGCGCGGGACCACCAGCACAAAACCCCTCAGTAACAATGTGGCCCTCCCGAGACCCGCGCGGGCGACGCGAAACCCCGCGGGCGACGCGCGACCCTACGCCGGGTCCGCCACCTCCTCCGGCGTCGTCTCCCTCAGCGTGCCGTCCATCAGCAGCCAGCGCGTGATGCCGATCGACTCCAGGAACGGCAGATCGTGGCCGGCCACGATCAGCGCCCCCTCGTACGACTCGAGCGCCGTCGTCAGCTGGCGCACGCTCGCCATGTCGAGGTTGTTGGTCGGCTCGTCGAGCAGCAGCAGCTGCGGCGCCGGCTCGGCGAGCATGAGGGCCGCCAGGGCCGCCCGGAAGCGCTCCCCGCCGGAGAGGGTCGCCGCCTTCTGGTCGGCGCGGGCGCCCCGGAACAGGAAGCGGGCGAGCCGGGCCCGGATCCGGTTGTTGGTCGCTGCGGGCGCGAAACGGGCCACGTTCTCGGCGACCGTGAGGTCGCCGTCGAGGACGTCGAGGCGCTGCGGCAGGAAACGCAGCGGCACGTGCGCGTGCACCTCGCCGGACTCGGGCGCCAGCTCCCCGGCGATCGTGCGCAGCAGCGTCGTCTTCCCGGATCCGTTGCGCCCCACCAGCGCCACCCGCTCGGGACCGCGCAGATCGAGACCGCCCTCCACGCGCGCGCCGTGGGCGAGCCGCAGATCCAGGAGGGTGAGGACCTCACGCCCCGGCGGCACGGCCGTGTACGGCAGGTCGACGCGGATCTCGTCGTCGTCGCGTACCGCCTCCACGGCGTCGTCGAGCCGGTCCCTGGCCTCGGCGAGCTTCTCCTCGTGCATGATCCGGTGCTTGCCCGCCGACTCCTGCGCCGCGCGTTTGCGCGCCCCCATGACGATCTTCGGCTCGCGCTTGCTGTCCCACATCTTCTGCCCGTACCGCTTCCGGCGGGCGAGCTTGACCTGGGCGTCCGCGAGTTCGCGTTTCTGTTTGCGCAGGTCGGCCTCCGCGACGCGCACCATGCGCTCGGCGGCCTCCTGCTCGGTGGCCAGGGCCTCCTCGTAGGCGGTGAAGTTGCCGCCGTACCAGGTGATCTCCCCGGCGCGCAGGTCGGCGATCTGGTCGACGAGGTCCAGCAGCTCCCGGTCGTGGCTGACCACGACCAGGACGCCCGGCCAGGACGCGACGGCCGCGTACAGCCGCCTTCGGGCGTACAGGTCGAGGTTGTTGGTCGGCTCGTCCAGCAGCAGGACGTCCGGCCGGCGCAGCAGCAGGGCGGCCAGCCGCAGCAGAACCGACTCGCCGCCGGACACCTCGCCGGTCGTGCGGTCGAGGCCGACGTGGGCGAGCCCGAGCTCGCCGAGGGTCGCGAGGGCGCGCTCCTCGACGTCCCAGTCGTCGCCGACGGTCTCGAAGTGCTCCTCGGACGCGTCGCCGGACTCGATGGCGTGCAGTGCGGCCCGCCGGTCGGCGATGCCGAGCGCCTGGTCGATCCGCAGGGACGTGTCCAGGGTGACGTTCTGCGGGAGGTAGCCGACCTCGCCCGCGACGCGCACGGCGCCGTCGGCGGGTGTCAGTTCTCCGGCGATCAGCTTCAGCAGGGTCGACTTGCCGGAGCCGTTGACGCCGACGAGCCCGGTGCGGCCGCTGCCGAAGGCGACGTCGAGGTCGTCGAAGACGGGGGCGCCGTCGGGCCAGGAGAAGGCGAGGGAAGTACAGGTGATGGACTGATGCAAAGCGGGCCTCGTGGGTGCGTGTGCGGTCAGGGACGACACGTGTCGAGACACCGGAGGCGGCGACCACCGCGCGAGCGGGGACATGCGGAGACAGCACGAAAAGCCCTGCTCCGCACCGGGACGGCTCGAGGCCGAGGTCGCACGCTGCGCACACCGGCATGGGGTGTGGCGCGGGGTGTCTCGGGACCTCAGACGAGCAACGTCCTACTCCGATCGGCGGCAACAGAAGCGCTTCACACCGTAGGAGGGCCGGAAAGGGCTGTCAAAGGATTTACGTCGGGTCAGCAGGCGTCCCGCATCAGTTCGGCCAGATCGTGGTCCAGGTCGAGCTGACGGTGCTCCGTGCCGGCGGGCACCAGCTCGCTCGCCGCCTGCAGGAAGCGGCGGATGTCGGCCGAGTGGACGTGCACGACGGCGGTCCCCTCGGGCGCGTGGAACTCCAGGACGGTGCGGTCGTACCCGTAGGGGCGCACCCGGACGTCGCCGTGGCCCTCGGCGTCGTGCAGGCCGGCGGCGAGCAGCTCGCGGGAGAAGGTCCAGCAGACCTCGACGCCCTCCAGGGTGGCCGGAGCCGGGAACGTCATCCGCACGGCGAACGGGTCCAGGCGGTCGTAGTGCAAGGTGGCGGGGATGTTGGGCATCCGAGGCGCGGCCGCGACCAGGCGGGCCTCTACGAGCTGTTCGATGACGGTGGACAACGCCTTGCTCCCTCGTGACGGCGGGACGAAACTCCGGGCGGTGGGACCGGACACTGGAAGAGACGCCGGAACCGGCCGATCCGTGCACACCACTTTCGAGTGACCTCGGTCACCGCGTTTCATGCACGGGAGTGACTCAGCTCTCCTGCCGTGCCAGGCAAGGCGGTTGGGGCGGACGAGGGCCTCTGGACGCCGGCGGGAGCCTGCACTAGCTTCGCCCGCCATGAGGCGCTTGGGGAAGACGCGACGCACGGTACGGACAGCGCGGGGCGGCGGACGAGCGGCGGCGGCGGCCTGCGGGGCGGCGCTCGCCGTGCTCACCGCCCTGCCCGCGCAGGCCCGCCCGGCGCCGCCGGCGCCGCCGCACTGGGAGCTCAAGGACACCGGCGTCACCGCGCGGCTGCGCGGTCTGGCGGCGGTCGACCGGGAGACCGCCTGGGTCGCCGGCACGCAGGGCGTCGTCCTGCGCACCGCCGACGGCGGCGCGACCTGGCGGGACGTCTCCCCGGCCGGTGCGGCAGGCCTGCAGTTCCGCGACGTCGAGGCGTTCGACGCGCGCCGGGCCGTGGTGCTCGCCATCGGCGAGGGCGAGGCCTCACGCGTGTACCGCACCGAGGACGGCGGGACGACCTGGACGGAGTCCTTCCGCAACACCGACCCCCGCGCGTTCTACGACTGCATGACCTTCTTCGACCGCCGCCACGGACTCGCCGTGAGCGATCCCGTCGACGGGAGGTTCCGCGTCCTGTCGACCGGCGACGGCGGCCGTACCTGGAAGGTGCTGCCCGACGCGGGGATGCCGGCCGCCCAGGAGGGCGAGGCGGGATTCGCCGCGAGCGGCCAGTGCCTGGTCTCCGCCGGGTCGCGGGACGTCTGGCTGGCGACCGGCGGGGCGGCACGCGCGCGTGTGCTGCACTCGTCCGACCGAGGGCTGACCTGGCGAGCCGCCGACGTCCCCGTCCCCGCCGGGGACCCCGCGCGCGGGGTCTTCGCCCTCGCCTTCCGCGACCGCACGCACGGTCTGGCCGTGGGCGGCGACTACCGCCCCGACCAGCCCTCCCCGCGGGCCGCCGCCACGACCGCGGACGGCGGCCGCACCTGGCGGCCCGCGGACGGCCCGCCGCCCGCCTACCGTTCCGGCGTCGCCTGGCTGCCGCACAGCCGCACCGCCGCCCTGGCGGTCGGCCCGGCCGGCACCGACCTGACCACCGACGTCGGCCGCACCTGGCGCACCCTCGACACCGGCTCGTACGACACCGTGGACTGCACGCCGGACCTCGGCTGCTGGGCCGCGGGCGAACAGGGGCGCGTGGCACGCCTGGAGAGATGAGCCGTTTTCCGGGTACCCGGCGGGGACGAACGCGAAGGGAGTGAGCGTCCATGCCACGTGGTTCCAGCCCCAAGCGGGAGCGCCAGTACGAGCACATCAAGGAGAGCGCGCGGGACCGGGGGGAGAGCGCCGGCCGCGCGAAGGAGATCGCCGCGCGCACGGTCAACAAGGAACGCGCCCGGTCCGGCGAGTCGAAGACCGCGAGCCGCACCTCCACCGAGGACATGTCGTCCGGCCGGCGCGGCGGTCAGCGGTCCGGCAAGGGCTCGCAGGGCCCCACCTACGACCAGCTGTACGAGGAGGCCAAGCGGCGGGGCGTCAAGGGCCGTTCGGACATGAACAAGAGCCAGTTGCAGCGGGCGCTCGGCGACTGACGCCGAGGCCGGCCGCGAACGGAGAACGTGATCGCGGGGCCGCCCGCCGGGGCCGTACGCTCGTCCTCACCATGACGACCGTCAGCATTCCCGCGGGCTGGCCCGCGACCGAGGAAGAGGCCCGCGCCGTCCAGGACGAGCTGCGGGCCCGTGTCCTGCTCGAGCCGGGACCGCCCGTGGGCGCCGGGTACGTGACGGGCGTCGACGTCGCCTACGACGACGAACGCGACGTCGTCGCGGCGGCCGCCGTCGTGCTGGACGCGGCGAGCCTGGAGGTCGTCGCCGAGGCCACCGCCGTCGGCCGGATCTCCTTCCCGTACGTGCCCGGACTGCTCGCGTTCCGCGAGATCCCCACCGTGCTCGCCGCCCTGGAGGCCCTGCCGCACGATCCGGGCCTGGTGGTGTGCGACGGCTACGGCCTGGCCCACCCGCGCCGGTTCGGCCTCGCCAGCCACCTCGGAGTGCTCACCGGTCTGCCCGCCATCGGCGTCGCCAAGAACCCGTTCGCCTTCGCCCACGCCGAGCCGGACGCCCCGCGCGGATCGGCGACCCCGCTGCTGGCCGGCGACGAGGAGGTGGGGCGCGCGCTGCGCACCCGGGCGGACGTGAAGCCGGTCTTCGTCTCCGTCGGCCACCGCGTCACCCTGGACGACGCCTGCGCCCACACCCTCGCCCTCACCCCGCGGTTCCGGCTCCCGGAGACCACCCGCCGGGCCGACTCACTGTGCCGGCGGGCCCTTCACGAGGCCACCGTCCGCCACTGACCCACCTCCCGGTACTCCGAGTCGAGGATCGTCGAGCCGTCCCCGTCCTCGAGGGCGTAGTGCTTGAGGTTGCCGCCCCAGTACCGCAGGATCCGCTGCAGTTCGCCCACCGGGTCCGCGGCGGTCGCGCCCTCGTCGAGGGTGACCTCCAGAACGAACTTCATGCTGCTCCTTTCACCGCTCCGACCGGATGCTTCCATCGTTTCATTGAAGTGCTTGTGGGGACTTCGGCGCGAAAGGCGCGGTGAGCAGCGGGAAAAGCCTCAAACGCAGGGTGAGGGGCCTTGGGGGCGCCGCCCGGGCCATGGGTGCCGGGCAGGCCGTTCGAGCACGCTGTCCGAGCGCTGTGTCCGAGCGCTGTGTCCGAGCGCTGTTTCCGAGTACGACGTCTGAGTACGACGTCTGAGTACCCGTACGGATGTACGCCCGGCGTCGCGTCGGCAGGCTGGGCCGCATGACCGCACACCGTGCCCCCAAGCCCCTCGCCGACCCGGACCGCCCGGTCGAGCGTGCCGTGAACGCCGCGCTGATCCTCGCCGTCCTGGCAGGCCTTGGCTGGATCGTCGGGATGATCTCCACGCTCGTCCGGTGGCAGCTCTGAGGGCGGCGCCGGGGCCCGGCGGGGCGGACCGAGGTCGCGGTCAGCGGCGCGCCGCGACGCGGAAGCGGACGCCCGCGCGGGTCAGCCGCTCGGTCAGCGCGTCGCCCATCGCCACCGCCGTGGTGATCTGTCCGGCCGTCGGCGGGAGGTCGTCGCAGGACAGCGCCATCGCCGCCTCGGCGAACATCTTCGCCGTCTCGTCGTAACCGGGGTCGCCGCCCGCGACCTCGGTGTACACCCGCCGGCCGCCGCCCTCGCCGACGAACCGGACGGAGAACCAGCTCCGCGCCCGCTTCTGCTCGCTCGGCCCCTCACCGGGCTTGAGCCGGTCCGACAGCCAGCGTCGGGCGGGCGGCAGCTGTGCCGCCGCGGCGAGCGTCCCGACCGCGGCGACGCCGCCCACGGCGACGGGCAGCCGCCGCACGGCCGCGTAGTGCCGGTAACGGAAGTCGGGGCCGTAGCGCTGCAGGGCCCGGGCCGACCGCAGCACGATCTGCGGGTCGATGGTGGGCAGCGGCAGCGCCCAGGCCCCGACCTCCGCGGCGAACCGGGGCGCGCCCACCGGGGCGACCGCCCGACGGCCCATGAGGCGCGGCTCGTGCCGCCCTCGTTCCCGTGCCGCGGCGAGCATCTGCCGGCCGCGCGCGAACTGACCGAGCGCGGAGGCGAAGGTGCCGCCCGAGAAGGAGGCGTCGGCCGTCACGAAGCCGTCCACGGCCAGCGGCACGCCCTCCGGGAGCTGCCGGACGGTGAAGTACACGCCGAGGTCGTGCGGGACGGAGTCGAATCCGCACGCGTGGATCAGCCGTGCCCCCGTCTCCCGCGCGCGTGCGTCGTGCCGGACGTACATCAGGTCCACGAACTCCGGCTCGCCGGTGAGGTCGAGGTAGTCCGCGCCGGTGTCCGCGCAGGCGGCCACCAGCTCCTCGCCGTAGCGCACGTACGGGCCCACCGTCGTGGCCACCACGCGCGCGTGCTCCGCGAGCGCGCGCAGGGAGGCCGGGTCCGCGACGTCGGCGCGCAGCACGCCGACGTCCACGCCGAGCCGTTCGCGCAGCCGCTCCAGCCTGCCCTCGTCCCGCCCGGCGATCGCCCAGCGCAGCCCCGCGGGCGCGTGGACGGCGAGGTACTCCGCGGTGAGCGTTCCCACGAAGCCCGTCGCCCCGAAGAGCACGATGTCGTACGGACGGTCGCTCGTTTTCAGCCTGCTCATGACATCCCTTCGCGGTGCAGCCCGTGCCGCTGTCGGTGGCTGAGGCTAGCGTGATGAGTGCGGAGGCCGACGACGAGCCCGGAGGCAGCAGGTGACCGTGGACCGCAATGCCCTGAAGAAGTGGGAGAAAGTGCGCGCGTTCGCACTCGGACTGCCGGGTGCGGCCGAGGAGTTCCCCTGGGGCGAGAGCGTGGCCAAGGTGAACGGCAAGGTGTTCGTCTTCCTCGGCGTGGACGACGGCAGTCACCCGCTGGGCGTCACCCTCAAGCTCGCGGACGAGACCGCGCACGCCCACGCGCTGGCCGCGCCCGGCGCGGAGCCCGCCGGATACGGCCTCGGCCGGTCGGGCTGGGTGCGCCTGCCGCTGCAGGAGAAGGGCGCCCCCGCGGCCAGGCTGCTCTGCGACTGGGTGGAGGAGAGCTACCGCACGATCGCCCCCCGGCGGCTCATATCGGAGCTGGAGACGCGCTGAGCCGTCGGCCGCCGCGCGGTGAACCGGCTAAGCGCTTGCTCGCCCTGCTCTTGTGTCCATGGCGACACGTTCTTAGCATCACTGGTGTTACATCGGTTGTGTCACAGCGAGGGGGCCGGATGACGACGGCACGGACGACCGGGCACGGCCCGCTGGCCGGCGTGCGCGTGCTGGAGCTCGCCGGGATCGGCCCGGGCCCTTTCGCGGGCATGCTGCTGGCCGACCTCGGCGCCGACGTGGTGCGGGTGGACCGCCCCGGCGGCCAGTCCCTCGGCATCGACCCGGCCCGCGACGTGACCAACCGCAACAAGCGCTCGGTGATCGTGGACCTCAAGGCGCCCGACGGCCCCGCACGCGTGCTCGACCTCGCCGCCCGCGCGGACGTGCTGATCGAGGGCAACCGTCCCGGCGTCGCCGAGCGGCTCGGCGTCGGCCCCGCGGACTGCCACGCCCGCAACCCCCGACTGGTCTACGGCCGGATGACCGGCTGGGGCCAGGAGGGCCCGCTCGCCCAGCGCGCCGGGCACGACATCGCCTACATCGCCCTCACCGGCGCCCTGGGCCTGATCGGCCCCCCGGACGCACCCCCGCCGGCCCCCGCCAACCTGCTCGGCGACTACGCGGGCGGCTCCCTCTACCTCGTCGTCGGCGTCCTCGCGGCGCTGCACCACGCGCGCGAGAGCGGCGTCGGCCAGGTCGTCGACGCGGCCATCGTGGACGGCGCCGCCCATCTGTCCGCGATGATCCACGGCATGCTCGCGGCCGGCGGATGGCAGGACCGGCGCGGCGCCAACCTGCTCGACGGGGGCTGCCCGTACTACGGCGTCTACGAGACCGCCGACGGCGGGTACATGGCCGTCGGCGCGCTGGAGCCGCAGTTCTACGACGCGTTCGTGGACCTGCTGGGCCTCGACGGGGATCTCCGTGACGCCCGCAAGGACTGGACGCGCTGGGCGGAGCTGCGCGAAGCCGTCGCCGCCCGCTTCCGCGCCCGCACCCGGGACGCGTGGACGGCGGTCTTCGAAGGCTCCGACGCGTGCGTGGCGCCGGTGCTGTCGCTGCGCGAGGCCCCCCGCCACCCGCACCTGGCGGCCCGCGGCACCTTCGTCGACCACGGCGGCATCACCCAGCCCGCCCCGGCGCCCCGCTTCTCCGCGACCCCCACGGCCGTCCGCACCGGCCCGGCACGGCCCGGCGCCGACACGCACCGGGTGGCCCGTGACTGGGACGTACCGGAGCTCGCGCCCGACCCCGAGCAGCCCCTCCCGAACACCGCGGCACGGGGCGACTGACCCGCCCGGCCCGGCCCACCCTCCCGAAAGGCCCCTCAGTGAGCACCGAAGCGTATGTGTACGACGCGATCCGCACCCCGCGCGGGCGCGGCAAGGCGAACGGCTCCCTGCACGGAACGAAGCCCATCGACCTGGTCGTCGGCCTCATCCACGAACTCCGCGACCGCTTCCCCGGCCTGGACCCGGCCGCGATCGACGACATCGTGCTCGGCGTGGTCAGCCCCGTGGGCGACCAGGGCTCCGACATCGCGCGCACCGCCGCGATCGCGGCCGGCCTGCCGGACACCGTGGCGGGCGTGCAGGAGAACCGCTTCTGCGCCTCCGGTCTGGAAGCCGTCAACCTGGCGGCCATGAAGGTCCGCTCGGGCTGGGAGGACCTCGTCCTCGCGGGCGGCGTCGAGTCGATGTCCCGGGTGCCGATGGCCTCGGACGGCGGCGCCTGGTTCAACGACCCGATGACCAACCTGAGCGTCAACTTCGTGCCGCAGGGAGTCGGCGCCGACCTCATCGCCACCATCGAGGGCTTCTCCCGGCGCGACGTCGACGAGTACGCCGCCCTTTCGCAGGAGCGGGCGGCGACGGCCTGGAAGGAGGGCCGCTTCGACCGCTCCGTCGTCCCGGTGCGGGACCGCAGCGGCCTCGTCGTCCTCGACCACGACGAGCACCCGCGCCCCGGCACCACCGCCGACTCGCTCGGCAAGCTGAAGCCGTCCTTCGCCGACATCGGCGAGCTGGGCGGGTTCGACGCCGTGGCGCTGCAGAAGTACCACTGGGTGGAGAAGATCGACCACGTCCACCACGCGGGCAACTCCTCCGGCATCGTCGACGGCGCCTCCCTGGTCGCCATCGGCACGAGGGAGGTCGGCGAGCGCCACGGGCTCACCCCCCGCGCGCGGATCGTCTCCGCGGCCGTCTCCGGCTCCGAGCCGACGATCATGCTCACCGGTCCCGCGCCCGCCACCCGCAAGGCCCTCGCCAAGGCCGGTCTGACCATCGACGACATCGACCTCGTCGAGATCAACGAGGCGTTCGCCGCGGTGGTCCTGCGCTTCGTCAGGGACATGGGCCTGTCCCTGGACAAGGTCAACGTCAACGGCGGCGCGATCGCGCTGGGCCACCCGCTCGGCGCCACCGGCGCGATGATCCTCGGCTCGCTCGTCGACGAACTGGAGCGCCAGGACAAGCGCTACGGCCTCGCCACCCTCTGCGTCGGCGGCGGCATGGGCATCGCCACCGTCGTCGAGCGCGTCTGACCACCCCAGCGGAACCCGAGACCTCTACGGAGAACCCGTCATGACACAGAGCACTGCCATCCGCTGGGAACAGGACCGCACCGGCCTCGTCACCCTCGTCCTCGACGACCCCGACCAGTCCGCGAACACCATGAACGCGGCCTTCCGCGCCTCTCTGGCCGCGGTGGCCGACCGCCTGGAGGCCGAGAAGGACTCCGTCCGGGGCGTCATCCTCACCTCGGCCAAGAAGACCTTCTTCGCCGGCGGCGACCTGCGCGACCTCATCCGTGTCACCCCCGACACGGCCCAGGAGCTGCTGGACGGCGGACTGGAGATCAAGCGCAACCTCCGCCGCATCGAGACCCTCGGCAAGCCCGTCGTCGCCGCCCTGAACGGCGCGGCCCTCGGCGGCGGCTACGAGCTCGCCCTCGCCTGCCACCACCGCATCGCGCTCGACGCGCCCGGCTCGAAGATCGGCTGTCCCGAGGTCACCCTCGGCCTGCTCCCCGGCGGCGGCGGCGTCGTGCGCACGGTCCGGCTGCTCGGCATCACCGACGCCCTGCTCAAGGTCCTCCTCAAGGGCACCCAGTACAGCCCGCGGCGAGCCCTGGAGAACGGCCTGGTGGACGACGTCGCCGCCACGCCCGAGGAACTGCTCGCCAAGGCCCGCGCCTTCGTCGACGCGAACCCCGAGTCGCAGCAGCCCTGGGACAGGCCGGGCTACCGCATCCCGGGCGGCGCCCCGTCGAACCCCCGGTTCGCCGCCAACCTGCCCGCCTTCCCGGCGAGCCTGCGCAAGGAGACCAACGGCGCCCCCTACCCCGCGCCGCGCAACATCCTCGCCGCGGCCGTCGAGGGCGCCCAGGTCGACTTCGAGACCGCGCAGGTCATCGAGGCCCGCTACTTCGTCGAGCTGGCCGCCGGACAGACGTCGAAGAACATGATCCAGGCGTTCTTCTTCGACCTCCAGGCCGTCAACTCGGGCCTCAGCCGCCCCAAGGGCGTCGCCCCCCGCCCGGTCCGCAGGGCGGCCGTCCTGGGCGCCGGGATGATGGGCGCCGGCATCGCCTACGCGTGCGCCCGCGCGGGCATCGACGTCGTCCTCAAGGACGTCTCCCTGGAGGCCGCCCTCAAGGGCAAGGCCTACTCCGAGAAGCTGTGCGCCAAGGCCGTCTCCCGCGGCCGCACGACCCAGGAGAAGGCGGACGCCCTCCTCGCCCGCATCACGCCTGCCGCGGACCCCGCCGACCTGGCCGGCTGCGACGCCGTCATCGAGGCCGTCTTCGAGGACACCGCCCTCAAGCACAAGGTGTTCCAGGAGATCGAGCAGGTCGTCGCCCCGGACGCCCTGCTGTGCTCCAACACCTCCACCCTGCCCATCACCGCGCTCGCCGAAGGGGTCGAGCGACAGGAGGACTTCATCGGGCTGCACTTCTTCTCGCCCGTCGACAAGATGCCCCTGGTCGAGATCATCAAGGGCGAGCGCACCGGCGACGAGGCGCTCGCGCGCGCCTTCGACCTGGTGCGGCAGATCAAGAAGACGCCGATCGTCGTCAACGACTCGCGCGGCTTCTTCACCTCCCGGGTGATCGGCCACTTCATCAACGAGGGCGTCGCCATGGTCGGCGAGGGCATCGAGCCCGCCTCCGTGGAGCAGGCCGCCGCGCAGGCCGGCTACCCCGCCAAGGTGCTCTCCCTGATGGACGAGCTGACGCTCACCCTGCCGCAGAAGATCCGGCGGGAGTCGAGGCGGGCCGTCGAGGAGGCCGGCGGCGTCTGGACCGCGCACCCCGCCGAGGCCGTCATCGACCGTATGGTCGACGAGTTCGGCCGCACGGGACGCAGCGGCGGCGCCGGCTTCTACGCGTACGGGGAGGACGGCGGGCGGGCCGGTCTGTGGCCGGGGCTGCGCGAGCACTTCACCCGCGCGGGCGCCGAGATCCCCTTCGAGGACATGCAGGAGCGCATGCTCTTCTCCGAGGCCCTCGACACCGTCAGGCTCCTCGAGGAGGGCGTCCTGACCTCGGTGGCCGACGCCAACATCGGCTCCCTCTTCGGCATCGGCTTCCCCGGCTGGACCGGAGGCGTGCTCCAGTACGTCAACGGCTACGACGGCGGGCTCCCCGGCTTCGTGGCCCGCGCGCAGGAGCTCGCCGCCCGCTACGGCGACCGCTTCACCCCGCCCGCGCTGCTGGTGGAGAAGGCGCAGCGGGGGGAGACCTTCACCGACGCGCGCTGAGCGCCCGGACCGTCACGGGGAGCCGTCCGCCCCGGCCGTCACGGGGAGCCGTCAGCCGGCGGCTCCCCGAGCCACTCCCGCAGCTCCTCCGTGAGCGAGCGCTGGAAGGCGGTCAGCAGCGCCTGGACGACCAGCGGCTGCATGTGCGCCGACAGCGACCGCACCGCCTGCGCGTCGCGCTCCGGCACCTCCTCGCGCAGCAGCCGCGACAGTTCGTGGGCCGCCGCGCGGGCATGGTCGAGCAGGACGGTGCGCGCCGCGCGGATGGACTGCGGCGACAGCGGCACGTCCAGCAGCCGGACGCCCAGCCGCAGCAGGCCGGGGTCGACCCCGTACCCGTCGCCGTCGCCGTCGCGATGGACGACGTCCATTGCGACGAGCCGGTCCAGGTCCTCCTCGTCGAGCGTGCGCCCCGCCCGCCGCTGCAGTTCCTCCCGGGTCACCGTCTCCACCGCGTCCGGCGCCCAGGAAGCCACCACGGCCCGGTGCACGGCGAGGTCGTGGGCGTCGAGACCGGGCGGCAGCCGGTCCAGGTAGCGCTCGATCGCCGCGAGCGTCAGCCCCTGCCCGCGCAGCTCCTCGATCAGCGCCAGACGTGCGAGGTGCGCGGCGCCGTAACGCCCCACCCGGCGCGGTCCGATGACCGGGGGCGGGAGCAGTCCCTTGGTGCCGTAGAAGCGCACCGTGCGCACCGTGACGCCGGCGCGCGCGGCCAGCTCGTCGACCGTGAGGGCCGGCTCCTCGGTCTCGCTCTTCATGTGCAGCAGTATCGCTGTCACACCGGGGCGGTCAAACCCCTGACCACCGCGGTGAGCGCCGCACTGACCGCCGCCGCGATCGCACCGGGAGAAGCGAACGCCCTCCCTCGATGTCAGTGGCGTCGCCTACCGTGGCGTCATGGGGGAGATCACTTATGTCCGGGGCGACGCCACCGTGCCGTCGGTGAAGGGCGTCAAGGTCATCGCGCACGTCTGCAACGACATCGGGGGATGGGGGAAGGGCTTCGTCCTCGCGCTGTCCCGCCGCTGGCCCGAGCCGGAGGCCGCCTATCGCGCCTGGCACCGGGGCCGCGCCTCCAACGACTTCGCTCTGGGCGCCCTCCAGCTCGTCCAGGTCGAGCCGTACGTGTGGGTCGCCAACATGATCGGCCAGCGCGGCGTGCGGACGGGCAGCAAGGGCGTCCCCGTGCGGTACGACGCCATCGACGCGGCGCTGGCCCGGCTGGCCGGCCCGGCGCGGGAACTCCGGGCGTCCGTGCACATGCCACGGATAGGCTGCGGCCTGGCCGGGGGCAGGTGGTCCCGCGTGGAGCCGCTCGTGAGCGAGCGGCTCGTGCGGCGGGGCGTCGCGGTGACGGTGTACGACCACGGGGAGGGGTAGCGCGCATGAGCGCACGGACCGACAGGCACAGCGAGGACGTCGCCGGCGTCGAGGACCTGGGCGGCGTCGAGGACGTCGGCGGCATCGACGTGCTGGTCCTCGGCGGGGCCGGCGTGGACACGATCGTGTACGTGCCGGAGCTGCCGCTCCCGTACGCCGACAGCTACATGATCGACAGCGGGATCCGCGCCCGCGCCGGCCAGACCGGCGACTTCGTCGCCCTGGGCCTCGCCGCCCTCGGCCTGCGCACCCACCATCTCGACTTCCTCGGCGACGACCCCGAGGGCGACCTCGTCCGCGCCCTGCACCACGAGCACGGCATCGCGCTCACCGCGATCCCGCAGCCCGCCGGCACCAAGCGCGCGGTCAACCTGGTCGGCCCGGACGGCCGGCGGCTGTCGCTGTACGACACCAGCCGCGGGCGAGCGGACGACCGCTTCCCCGAGGACGCCTTGCGCGCCCTCGCGGCGGCGAGCCGCCACGCGCACGTGTCCATCACACAGCCCTGCGTGGAGGCGCTGCCGGTCCTGCGCGAAGCGGGCGTCGGCATCTCCACCGACCTGCACAACTGGGACGGCGAGAACCCCTACCAGGCGGCCTTCGCCCACGAGGCGGACGTGGTGTTCGTCTCCGCGACAGCCCTGCCGGACCCGCGGGCGACCATGCGCCGCATCGCCGAGCGCGGCCGGGCCGAAGCGGTCGTCGCCACCGCCGGAGCCGAGGGGGCGTATCTGCTGGCGGACGGCGAGCTGACGCACGTCCCCGCCGTCCCCCCGCCCGGAGCGGTGGTCGACTCCAACGGCGCGGGCGACGCCTTCGCCGCCGCCTTCCTCTTCGGCCGTCTGAGCGGCGAACCGCCCCGCCGGTGCGCCGAGTTCGGGGCACTGGCGGGGGCGTACGCCTGCACGGTGCCGGCCACGGAGAGCGCCGCCCTGCCCCGCGCCGAGCTGCTGGCACGGGCGGGCGCCCGCTGACCCGGCGGCTTCGGCGACGCCGGTCGTGACGTCAGTTCTGCTTGCGTCTGGCGGCGCTGAGGCCGACCACCCCGACGAGGGCGACGATCGCGCCCAGCAGGGTCAGCACAGGGATGCCGCCGATGAGGCCGACGGCCATCACCACCGCCCCGATCAGCGGCACCACCCGCCACACGCCCAGACCTTCGTTGCCGTTCCCCGCACCAGCCATGACCGCCCCCGCTCTCTTCGCAGTTCCTGCACGGCTTGTTACCCACAGCCGCCGTATATCAGACAGCAGTTCGCGGGATTCCTGCGCCGAGGGCAGGACGGAACGGACGGCGATCGGCGCTCAGTGCGCGTGGACGTCGTTCGTCGCCGCGATCTTCTTCCAGGACTTCGGCTGCGCGGGAGCGGCTGCCGCCCCCGCAGCCGCCGCCTTCGCGACCGCCGCCGCCGTCCGCCCGGTCGAAGCCGCCGGCTTCGACGGCTGGAACAGCCACGCGTCGAACAGGGCGCCCAGCTGCCTGCCCGAGACCCGCTCGGCGTACCGCACGAAATCGGGCGCCGTCGCGTTGCCGTAGGCGTGCTCCCGCGGCCAGCCCTTGAGGACGGCGAAGAAGGCGTCGTCGCCGATCTCGTCGCGCAGCGCCTGCACCGCCAGCGCGCCCCGGTCGTACACGGCGACGTCGAACTGCTTCTGCGGACCCGGATCGCCGGGCTTCACCGTCCAGAAGGCGTCGTCGGCCGGATGGGAGGCGTACACGTAGTCCGCGAGCTCACGGGTCGTGCCCTCGTCCTCGTGCTCGGACCACAGCCACTGCGCGTACCGCGCGAAGCCCTCGTTCAGCCAGATGTCCTTCCACCCGGCGACGGACACGAAATCGCCGTACCACTGGTGGGCCAGTTCGTGCACCACCACCGAGGTGTTGGAGCCGCCGGCGAACTGCCGCGGGCGGTGCACGTGAACTCCAAGTCGTAGAGGAGCGCGGTCCGTTCGGAGCCTATGGACTCCCTGTGCCTCAGGACCTGCCCGACACCGCTCCCGTCACACGATCGCCATTCGGCCGTGCGCGTCGCCCGCCCCGGCGCGCACGGTACCGGCCGAGTGCCGGCGCGCACTCCCCTCACGCTGTTCGCCGCCGCCTCATCTGCCCTCTTCTGCACGGGAGTTGACGCGAGTACCGTCCCGCGCATGTGGACACGCATGCGCTTCACGACCTGGAGACCGCTCGCCGCCGCCGTCATCACCCTTCTGATGGCCGCCTTCCTCACCCCGGCCGCGGCCCACGGCGCCCCCCGGGAGAGCCGACCCGTCTACTCCTATGAGAACGCCGTGCGCGAGGCCGTCTGGGTCGACACCGGACTCGACGCCGACGGCGACGGCCGGACCGACCGCGTCGCCGTCGACATCGTCCGGCCCCGCGAACCCGCCGCGCAGGGCCGCAAAGTGCCCGTCATCATGGACGCCAGCCCCTACTACTCCTGCTGCGGACGCGGCAACGAGAGCCAGCTCAAGACCTACGACGCCGAGGGCCGCGTCGTCCAGATGCCGCTGTTCTACGACAACTACTTCGTGCCCCGGGGCTACGCCGTCGTCGGCGTCGACCTGGCCGGAACCAATCGCTCCGACGGCTGCGAGGACGTCGGAGGCCGCGGCGAGGTCCGGTCCGCGAAGGCGGTCGTCGACTGGCTCAACGGCCGCGCCAAGGGCTACACCACCCGCACCGGCGGCACGGCCGCCAAGGCGAGCTGGACCGACGGCCGCACCGGCATGATCGGCAAGAGCTGGGACGGCACCATCGCCAACGCCGTCGCCGCGACCGGCGTGAAGGGGCTGCGCACGATCGTCCCCATCGCCGCCATCTCCTCCTGGTACGACTACTACTTCGCCCAGGGCGCGCCCCTCTACGACTCCGGCCCCGACGCCCTCGCCGACTACGTCAGCAGCCCCGACGCCCGCGCCCGGTGCGCCGCCGTCCAGCGCCGGCTCGTCGACGGGGCCCCGCGCACCGGCGACCGGACGCCGTTGTGGACCGAGCGCGACTACGTCAAGGACGCGCACAAGGTGCGG
>NZ_JBEPBI010000106.1:0-25464 GCF_040299045.1 Streptomyces sp. NPDC001027 | reverse complement strand
CCCGGGGGCGGCCGGGGCGCCACCGGCCCGAAGGAGTCCCTGAGGCTAGGGTGATCCCGAGACCGAGGACAGGAGCGCCCATGCCGCAGATCACCGTCGACTACTCGAGCACCATGGAACCGGCCTTCGACCGCGCCGGCTTCGCGCGGGCCCTGCACACCTCGGTGGTCGAGATCGCCGCGGCCAAGCCGGAGGCCTGCAAGACCCTGTTCCGGCCGTCCGAGTTCACCGCGTTCGGCTACGACGACCCCGAGGAGCGGGGGCACGCCGTCGTGCACGTGACGCTGGGGCTGCTCGCCGGACGCGCCGACGAGACCAAGGCGAAACTGACCGAGACCGTGCTGGAGCTGCTGCGCGCCCATGTGGCGGACGGCGGCTTCGTGCTGCACGCCTCCGCCGAGGTGCGCGACCTGGACCCGTCGTACCGCAAGTACGAGAGCTGACGCCTCAGGAGGCGAGGGCGATGAGCCGGGCGGTCAGGTCGCCGAACGGACCGTCGGCCGGCTCGTCGCCCAGCACCGGCCGCAGCAGCGTGCGCAGCTCGTCGTCGAAGGCGGCGCCGACGGCGGTGAGCGCCGCGAAGTCGTGCACGAGCTGGACCTCCAGCTCCTCACGCGGAATGCGCCGCCCGTCCAGCCAGATCAGTGCGGTCGACTCGGCGAGCGAGATCCAGGAGCGGACGATCAGTTCCAGCCGCGGCGGCGGATCGGTCACGCCCAGATGCGACAGGATCTGTTCGTAGGCGATCTGGCGGACGGAGTCGACGAGCGCGTTCGTGGTCGACGAGCCGACGGCCGGACCACCGCGCATCAGCGCCGAGAAGCCGGGGCCGTGCGCGTCGACGAAGTCGAAGAACCGGTGCATCACGCGCAGCAGCCGGGCGCCGAGCGGCCCCTCGTGCGGCTCGCTGAACCGTCCCGCCAGATCTTCCGAAGCGCGCTTCAACGCGGCCTCGTACAGGCTGAGTTTGCCGGGGAAGTAGTGGTAGACGAGGGGCCGGGAGATGCCGGCGGCCGCGGCTATCTCGTCGATGGAGACATCGTCGGGCGAGCGCTGGGCGAACAGGTCGAGGGCGACGCCGATCAGCTGCTGCCGACGCTCCTCGACACCCATTCTGCGACGGACCCCGGTAGTCATGCGCACACCTTACCGATCGAATCCGGACGCCAACCGACCGGATCCGTGCACGCGTTCCTCTTGATCCCTTACCCGTGAGTCACTGTCTCCGCGCAGGTCCGGGCGTCACCCGCCGCACCGCGCGTGCAGCGGACCGCGCTCACCGCGCCCTGCGCTCAGCGCAGTCCGCTGATCGCGCGCCCGTCCGTGAGCCTGCCCTCCAGGCCGGCCTGCGCCCCCTGCTTCGCGGGCGCCGTCAGCAGATGCCCCCGCCCGGACCCGCGCACCCCGCCCGTCGTCCGGATGGACGCGGTCTGCCGATCGCCGGCCGCGAGCAGATACCAGTGGCCGCCCTTCGACTTCCACAGCACCCCGGCCAGCACGTGCGGATCGCGCGGACCGCACGCCGGCACGTCCCCGGCCTTCGCCACCGCCGCCCCGAAGATCCCGCCCGGGGTGTGGAACTGGGCCAGCACCGTGCTCCCGTCACCGCGCCAGGTCTCGGCCCGGGTGCACACCCAGGACGCCGATCCGGTCGCGTCGGGGAGCGGCTGCCGGGTGTACGCCCACGCGTTGACCGTCCGCACGCCCTGACCGCGCGCGTCGGCCAGCGAGCAGGCGAACGGCGCCCAGGTCCGCAGCGCCTGCGCGCCGGTCGCCTCCCGGGGCGCGGCCGGGCGGCCGGCGGTGAGCCGGGCGGGGACGAGTTCGGCGAGGTCGCTGTAGAGGCGCGTGCCGTGCGCGTCGGTCAGCAGGAGGACGTTCCACGTCGTGCAGGCCCCGGCCCGGGCGGCCGGGCTGGCCAGCGGCGAGGTGACCCCGTCGGTCAGGGTCAGGCCCATCACCCCGGCGCCCGGCTTCGTCAGGTCCCGCTCGCCGGCCTTCGTGATCCAGGGGGCCGTCAGATAGCGGACATTGCCGTCGGCCCGGCCCAGCACCAGCGCGCCCGAGTCGGCGCCGGACGCGCCGTCGACGCGGGCGAAGTCGAGCGCCGCCCCGGCGGCGCCGTCCTTCGGCTCGGCGTAGCGGGCGATGCGCAGCCCGTCGTACAGGATCACCACGCGCGCGTTGTCGACCTCGCCCGCGTAGAGGAGCTGGGGCGGTCCCGCGGGGCCGCCGGAGGGGGTCTGCGGGGTGGACGAGACCTGCACGGCCGCGCCGGGCCGGGCCCAGACGGCGAGCGCGCGGCGCAGCAGGGCGCTGTCGCCGGTGAGCGGACCGCGCGCGGGCCACACGGAGAAGTCGGTGCGGGGAGAGGTCTTCCAGGCGGCGGGGGAGATCTTCACCAGCCGCCCGGGGTCGAGGGCCGCCTCGGCGGCGGGATTGCGCGCGTAGGCCGGAGCCGCCGCGCCGTCGGGCCCCCAGCCGTCGCCGGGCAGCGCGACGAGGGCGCCGCACACGGCGAGCGCGGCCACGGCGGCGAGGACCGCCCTGCCGTGCTGGCGTCGGCGCGTCAGGTCGGTGGGCCGGGCCTGCAGCGTGCAGGGGTCGAACTCGGGGGAGCCGAGCAGCGGGTACTGCGCGGCCGGGACCTCGGCGGCCTCACGCAGGGCCGCGCTCACGTCGGAGCCGTGGACGCCGGACCCGGTCAGCACCGCGCGGACGTCGCCGTCGGGCAGCTTCTCCAGTCCACGCAGGACGCAGGCGGCACGGGCCGGCCCGGACAGGTCGGCGAGCCGCTGGTCGAGGGCCAGCTCGTCGGCGCCTCCGGAGCGGGGGAAGAGGCGCAGCCCCCACACCTGGGGCAGCAGCGGCGGCAGCTGCGCGCGTTTCGGCCACGCCCACAGCCGCGCCGGCGCCTCCGCCTCCAGCGCGGCACGGACCACCTGGAGCCGGACGTAGGCGTACCCGGGGTCGCCGTCGCGGCCGGCGGACTGGGCGGGGATGACGGGAGCCGAGGCACGACGGCGCGGCAGGGCGCGCTGGACCAGGGCGTGGGCGGCCAGGACGCGCCTGCCGCGGCCGAGCGCGGGCGGCAGCACCAGATAGGCGAGCCGGACGAGACGCGGATAGTGCTCGACGAGGGCCGCCTCGGCCTGCTCGACGTCGACGGTCCGGCCGTGGGAGGACCGGGGTGCGGGGCGGGGGGCGACATCTCGTGACTGCACGTCTGCCAGAACGAGCGAGCCGGGGGATGGTCACCCCTGTGGAGCAAGGGCCGCGGACGGGGCACACCGGGTATTTTGAGCGCGCCGGGCACGGGAGCCGTATCCAGGGCGAGGCTCTTGCAGGGAGGAACAGATGAGGGTGACCCGACCGATGCTCGCCGCGGCGGCCGCGGCGGCGGCGCTGCTGCTGGCGGGATGCGCGTCCGGCGACAAGGAGGTCGCCGTTCCGAAGACGGCGACCGGCAGCCTGGAGCACATCGCAGCCGAAGTGAAGTGCACGCCGGACATGCAGACCGACGCGGACGAGATCCGCCAGGCCGTCTGCAAGAACGCCGACGGCAAGTTCATCCTGGCGACCTTCGCCACCGACCGCGGCCTGCGCGAGTGGATCAACTCGGCGAAAGACTACGGGGGCCACTACCTCGTCGGCCGCAAGTGGGTGGCCGTGGGGGAGAGCAGCACGGTGACGGCGCTGCGCACCACGCTCGGCGGCGACATCGAGGAGGGCACCGACCACGGCGCGCACAAGGAGTCCGGCGGCGCCACCCACTCCAGTCACTGAGGCCCTCCGCGCAGCGCGCGCTGCGGGGCGGGCCGGAGGCGGAGCACGCGGCGCACGCACCGCGGACGAACGGCATGCGAAAACCGGCGGTGGGAGATCCCACCGCCGGTTCTCGTATGCGTGCTAGGCCGGTGTCACTGGCACTGCTGGCCCTTGTTGATGCAGTTGGCGACCTTGTTGTTCAGCTGCGCGTTCATCACGTTGATGAAGTCGTCGTGGTCGGTGGACGGCTTGTGGAGCTGCTCCGGGAAGCCGTCGACCGCGTAGGCGTTCTTGACCTGGCCGTTCTGGATGACCGGGCGCGGAACGGCGTACACGAGACGCATGGTCAGCTGCGGGATCGCCTTGAAGCCGTTCTGGCAGTTGCCGTTGGCGTCGGCGAACGCGACGTGCGTGCGGTGGTTGGCCGAGTCGATGTTCTTGCCGTCCCAGCAGCTCTGGAAGGCGAACGTGCGGACCACGTTGCTGCCCTGGGGGCAGATCGGGTACTGCTCGGTCAGCTGGACCTTGTTCTCGAAGCCGGTGCAGCTCCAGTGCGCGTTGGCGTTGGCCAGACCGTTGGTGGTGGTCTTGGCGTCACCGGTGATGATGCGCAGGAACTGCGGCATCGCGACGACCTTGGCCTTCGGGCTGCCGACGAACTTGATCTCCGCCTGCTTGGCCTTCAGGACCTTGCCGACGTTGCCTTCCTTGCCACCGCCGTCGCGGTTCTGGTCGAACTCCTTCGTGCCGTCCTGGACACGCAGCACCGGCCAGTAGTAGGACGACTTGTCCTGCTGGTTCTGGCAGGAGGTCTGGGCGCCCGCGAACGTGTTGTTGTTGGCGAAGGCGTCGTTCGACTGGTTGCCGACGTAGTCGTGCAGGTGGTGCGCGCCGTTGGTCACGCCGGGCGCCACGATGACGTTGTCGGTGTTGAACTTGTTGTTGGCGTTGACGCCGCACCGGGTGGTGAACGTACCGGTCGAGGCCTGGCCGTTCTTTTGGGGCTTGCCCTTGACGTTCGCCTGGACCTTGGTGATGTCGACGAAGTCCGACGCCACGGGGCCGTTGCCGGCCTGGCCGCCGATGCCGCCCTGCTGACCGCCGTTGTTCTGCTGGCCGCCGTTGTTGTTGTTCTGACCGCCGTTGTTCTGCTGGCCGCCGTTGTTGTTGTTCTGACCGCCGTTGTTCTGCTGGCCGCCGTTGTTGTTGTTCTGGCCACCGTTGTTCTGCTGGCCGCCGTTGTTGTTCTGCCCGCCCTGGCCGGCGTTGGTGTTGTTCGCCGCCTGCGTGGTGCACGCCGCGAGCTGGCTCAGCGAGTTGTCGAACTGACCGCCGGCGCGCTGGATGTTGATCCGGATCCGGTCGATCGTGGCGGCCCGCTTCTCCTTGAGGGGACCGACGATCGCGTTCTGGACGAAGCCCGGGTCGCCGGCCTGGGCCTGGCGCGACGACGCGAGGCGCGTGTAGGCCTCGGTGATCTGCTTGTCGAGGTTGGCCAGCTCGTTCGCGACGCCCTGCTTGGCCCCGTTGGGCACGCTCGTCAGCTTCTGCCCCACATCCGGGCAGGAGATCGTGGCGACCTGTGCGGCCGCGTTGGCTGCCTTGGTCTGGTTCTGACCCGAGTTGTTCGACTCATGCGCCGAAGCGTAGAAGTTCGCCCAGATCAGCCCGCCCCCGCCGAGCGCTAGGGCCGCCGATGCTGCCACGGCCTTCGTGGCCATCGACGAACGGCGTTTACGTGTGTTGCGTCCCATGGAACTCCTCTGACTTCCTTGCGGGGCAGCATCGAGGCGCCCGACAGGAGTGAAGCTGAAGCTGCCCCCTCCTTTACGCGCGACGCCTCACAGGTGTTCAGCCCACTCAGAAATTCATGAGAAGCCCGTGGGGCCAAACAGCCCCAAAATCACCGTCCGACGCAGCAGTTGGCGGCCTAGCGGCCCCGGTCCAGATAGGCCAGCACCGCCAGTACCCTGCGGTTGTCGTCGTCGGAGACCTCCAGGCCCAACTTCACGAAGATGTTCGCGGTGTGTTTGGCGACGGCCCGCTCGGTCACGACCATTTTGGCGGCGATCGCCGCGTTCGACCGTCCCTGCGCCATCAGTTCGATAACCTCCCTTTCGCGCGGTGTGAGCCGGTCCACCGGGCCCTGCCCGTCGTGCGAGCGCCGGGCCAGCAGCTGCTGGATCACCTGGGGGTCCATCGCCGTCCCGCCGGCCGCCACCCGTCGTACGGCGTCCACGAACTGCTCCGCGTCGAACACCCGGTCCTTCAGCAGATAGCCGATGCCGCCGCTGCCGTCCGCGAGCAGTTCGCGCGCGTACAGCTGCTCGACGTGCTGGGAGAGGACGAGCACCGGCAGCCCGGGCCTGTCCTGGCGGGCCCGCAGCGCGCACTGCAGGCCCTCGTCGGTGTGCGTGGGCGGGAGCCGGACGTCGACCACGGCGACGTCCGGCTCCAGTTCGGCGAGGGCCCGCTCCAGCTCGGGCCCGCTCTCGACGGCGGCGGCGATCTCGAAGTCGTAGGCCTCCAGCAGCCGGACGAGACCGTCCCGCAGCAGGAAGAGGTCCTCGGCTAGGACAACACGCAAGGGATCTCCATGGTCACCATGGTGGGACCGCCGGCAGGAGAGCTGACGGCCAGGACGCCGTCGAATGTACCCAGCCGCCGTTCGAGTCCGGCCAGCCCCGTGCCCGCCCCGACGGCCGCGCCGCCCTTGCCGTTGTCGGTGACGGAGATCCGAAGACTGCCGTCGGAGTGCCGCAGGTCGACCCAGATCCGGTCGGCTCCGGAGTGCTTGACCGCGTTGGTGAGCGCCTCGCTCACCGCGAAGTAGGCCGCCGACTCCACCGGCGCCTCGGCCCGGCCCGCGAGCTCCACGCCGACCTCCGTCGCGACCGGCAGCCGCAGCGCCAACGCCCGCACGGCGTCGCCCAGTCCGCGCTCGGCGAGCACCGGCGGATGGATGCCGCGCACCAGGTCGCGCAGTTCGGAGAGCGCCTCTGCGGACGACTGACGGGCCTGCGCGAGCAGTTGCTTGGCCTTCTCGGGGTTCTTGTCGACGAGCATCTCGACGGCGCCGAGGTCCATGCCCACCGCCACCAGCCGCGCCTGGGCGCCGTCGTGCAGATCCCGTTCGATGCGCCGCAGCTCGGCGGCGGAGGCGTCCACGGCGTCCCGTCGGGTCTCGGTCAGCACCCGCACCCGTTCGGCCAGTTCGGCCTGGCTGGGGGAGAGCATCGCCTTGGTGAGGCGGAAGTGGGCCCGCAGGGCGCCCACGGCGTACCGGTGCGCGACGACGAGGACGACGGCGCCCAGCGCGGCCGCGGCGAACGCCGTCGCCTGACCGCTGACCGGCACGAAGCCGTACCAGTACGGTCCGTACGCGCCGTAGGGGCCGCCCGTCATCGTCCGCCACAGCCCGAGCGGCAGCGCGAACCCCTCCAGCGGATAGAGGACGAGGACGGCGGGCGCGAGCGCGGTGACGAAACCGGCCGTCATGTCGACCGGCAGCCACCGCAGGTCCCGCCAGGTCGCGGGGTCGCCCAGCAGCGCGAAGGTGCGCGTCCACGGGTTGGCGGTCTCGGGCGCCGGCCGGTACGCCGACGGGATGCTCACCCCGCCCCACCGCGCCGACAGCGTCCGTCGCCGGTCGGCGTAGGCGCGCACGCCCTTCACCGCGTACGGGGTGGTGACGAGGCCGACCCCGATGGGTATCAGCGCCATGGACACGAGGGAGAGGCACAGGCCCAGGACGCTCAGCGGCAGTGACACCACGGCCAGAGCGAGCCCCCGCGCGGCGGCGAGCGCCGTCCCCCGTGTCCTCGAGCCGACGTCGCCGCTCTTCGTGTGGGTGTTCATGCCGTCAGTCTGGCCGAGCCCGGAGCGCCGGGTCACTGGCAGGAGCCCCCGGTCAGGGAGTGGTGTCAGGTACACCCCCGGCGTCCGCCGGGCCCGTCGCAGCCGACGCGAGCACCTTCGCCTCCAGCTCCGGGTCGAGGCCCTTGCGGGTGCGGTCCGGACGCCGGGGCGCGACGCCGCCGATCGACGTCAGCCAGCTCCAGGTGTCGGCGACGGTCTCCGCCACGGGACGGCAGGACAGTCCCGCAGCCACCGCCCGTGAGACGTCCGCCGCGTGCAGGGCGTCGTGCATGTGGGTGCCCGGCGGCACCCACACGGGCAGTTCGGTCCACGGCTCGATGCCGGCGTCGAGGACGATCTCCGGCGCCGTCCACCGCAGTTCGGCGTCCGAGCCCGTGGCCCGTGCGCACGCCTCGAGCAGTTCGCCCATCGTGGCGTGGCCCTGCGGGCTCATCAGGTTGTACGGCCCGCTCAGCTCCTGCTCGACCGCGCCGAGGATCCATTCGGCGAGATCGCGGACGTCGACGTACTGCAGCGGCAGGTCGCGCGGACCGGGTGCGAGGACCGGGCCGCCGCGGGCGATCCGGGTCAGCCACCAGGGAAGCCGTCCGACGTTCTCGTACGGGCCGAGGATCAGCCCCGCCCGTACGAGGAGGCAGGCGTCCGCGCCGAAGGCGTCGACGACGGCCAGCTCGCCGCCGCGCTTGTCCCGGGTGTACTCGCTCTGTTCGGCGTCGGGCGCGGCCCCCTGGACGAGGGGAGCGTCCTCGCCGTAGCCGGCGGGCGGGGCCCAGGCGTACACCGAACAGCTCGACACGTACACATACCGCCGGGCGCGGCCCCGCAGCAGCCCCGCCGACTCGTGCACCGCGCGGGGCGCCGCCGACCATGTGTCCACGACGGCGTCCCAGTCGCCGTCGGTCAGGGCGGCGAGGCCCCCGGGCGCGGTGCGGTCGCCGGTCAGCGACCGGACGCCGGGAACGGGACCCTGCCGTCCCCGGTTGAGGACCGTCACCTCCCAGCCGCGTCCGAGGGCCGCCTCGACGACGGCCCGTCCCGCGAACTCCGTCCCACCCAGCACCAGAAGTCTCATGCCGGTGACTGTGCCCGGCGCGCGCCCGGAACGGAACCGCGCTCTGCCGTCGGCAGAGGCGACGGATCAGCGGGCGGTCGGCGGGGTGTACTTGTAGCCGACGCGGCGCACCGTCTGGATGGCCTGACGGTGCCGGGCGCCCAGCTTGCGGCGCAGCCGGGCGATGTGGACGTCGACCGTGCGGCCGTCGCCGACGTGGCCGTAGCCCCACACCGTGGTGACGAGCTGGTCGCGGGTGTGCACCCGGTTCGGATGGGCGACGAGGTGGGCGAGCAGCTCGAACTCCAGGTAGGTGAGGTCGAGTCGCTGCCCGTCGACCGCGGCGGTGCGCTGGACGGGATCGACGCGCACGAGCGGTTCGCCGGCCGCGCCGCCGTCGGCGTGGACCGGGTCCGGCACGGCCACCGGCAGGAACGGCGGCTGCTGGTCGGCCGGGACGAGCACCAGGTAGCCGATCATGGGCGGCCGGCCGGGCAGGCTGGGGAGCGTGTGTTGCGGGGCGGGCAGCCAGGTGGCGCCCGGCGGCAGGAAGTCCGCGACGTCCACTGCCTCGTCCCGGTCGACGGCGCGGAGCCGGTGCCGGGCGGCGCCGGCCGGGGCGGGCGGGACGGGGGAGGAAGCGGCGGGGACGAGGGAGGGAGCGGCGGAGAGGGAACGAGTGGTCGCCATGAGAGGTCAGCTCTTTCGCGCGAGGAGTTCGTCGGAAGGGACGTACGTCGTGCGCGCTGGCCGAAGGCCGGGGTGTACGGCTTTAGAGGGCCGGCGCGTTCGTCGCGCGGCAACACACCCGGTCGAAGTCGTGGTGCTGACGGGAGGGCCAGAAGGGCTCGAGGTCATGACGACCCGTCGCGGTGTGCTTCTGGAAGGTGGCCATGGGCCCATTGAAGCAGACGCCCGCCCGCAACAGGAGGGTCCTCTCACAGCTTGGACGCGTCCTCGGCGTGAACTGCGCCTCAGCCGGCTTCCGACCGGCGGTGGACGCGCGCAAGGGGCGTCCGCCGAGTCGGCGGACGCCCCTTGCGGGAGACGTCGAGGGGATGACGGGATCAGACCTGGCCGGCCTTCTCCAGCGCCGAGCAGCAGGTGTCCACGATCAGTCGGGTCACCAGGTACGGGTCGACGTTGGCGTTCGGACGGCGGTCCTCGATGTAGCCCTTGCCGTCCTTCTCGACCTGCCACGGGATGCGGACCGAGGCGCCGCGGTTGGAGACGCCGTAGGAGTACTCGTTCCACGGGGCGGTCTCGTGCAGGCCCGTCAGACGGTCGTCGATGCCGGCGCCGTAGTTCTTGACGTGGTCGAGCGGCTTGGAGCCCTCGCCGAGCGACTCGCAGGCGGTGATGATCGCGTCGTAGCCCTCGCGCATCGCCTTGGTGGAGAAGTTGGTGTGCGCGCCGGCGCCGTTCCAGTCGCCCTTGACCGGCTTGGGGTCGAGGGTGGCGGAGATGCCGAAGTCCTCGGCGGTGCGGTAGAGCAGCCAGCGGGCCACCCACAGGTGGTCGGAGACCTCCAGCGGAGAGACCGGGCCGACCTGGAACTCCCACTGGCCGGGCATGACCTCGGCGTTGATGCCGGAGATCGCGAGGCCGGCGGCGAGACAGTTGTCCAGGTGCGCCTCGACGACCTCACGGCCGAAGATCTCGTCCGCGCCGACGCCGCAGTAGTAGCCGCCCTGCGGGGCCGGGAAGCCGCCCTTGGGGAAGCCGAGCGGGTAGCCGTCCTGGAAGAACGTGTACTCCTGCTCGATGCCGAAGATCGGCTCCTGCGCGCCGAACTTCTCGGCGACCTCGGCCAGCGCGGCACGGGTGTTGGACTCGTGCGGCGTCATGTCGATGTCGAGGACCTCGCACAGGACGAGGACGTCGTCGCCGCCGCGGATCGGGTCGGGGCAGGTGAACACCGGCTTGAGGACACGGTCCGAGGAGTGGCCCTCGGCCTGGTTCGTGGAGGACCCGTCGAAGCCCCAGATCGGCAGCGTCTCGAGACCGGCGGGCTCGCCCCCGATGATCTTCGTCTTGGAACGGAGCTTCGCCGTCGGCTGGGTGCCGTCGATCCAGATGTACTCAGCCTTGAAGGTCACGGGCCACTTCCTTCGGGGGTGTGTCTGACGCACTTCGCGGGTGCTGCGGCGCTGCGGCACTGGGGCGCCGCCTGTATGCCCGGAAGCTTGTCAACAGGCGATTTCCCGGTCATTGCTCGAATGTGAACCCCGTGTTACCTGGTGGTTCTGTGGCGCGGCTCACGCGGTGAGGCGCCGACCCGTCCGTCGTCGTCGCCGACGGGAGCGGTGGCCCCGGCCGGGCGGCGTCTCGTATGCGACGGGAGTGGACGGTCCCCGCGCGGGGGAGAGGCGCTGCGGGGCGGCGTGCGCCGGTCCTGCTGCTCGTGGCCGCGAACAGCAGGACCCATGACGCGTACGAGATGACGGCCCGGGAACGGGCCGCCGTCTCACCGGGTCTCTCGGCGGCCGAGCCTCACCCCACCTTCTCGATCAAGGCCCGGCGGATCAGGAACTTGCCGGGTTCACGGACGAGTTCGAAGGCCGCGTTGTTGAGCAGCGCGCAGCTTCCCGAGACCGAGGTCACCTCGACCGTCGTGGACTTGTTGTTGTCCAGGTTGGTGACCTTCAGCTTGGTCCCCGCCGGGAACTGGTTGCTCGACGCGGCCGGCGCGCCGCCCTCCCCGGAGAGAGTGACCGTGGAGCCGTTGCAGACCTGCTGACCGGAGGCTGCGCCGTTTCCTGCGTTGCCGTTGCCGCCGGCGTTGCTCGCGGGGGCGGAGGCCGCCTGCGAGGGCTGGGCCGCCTGGGCGCCACCGGCCTGCGCGCCTCCGGTCTGGGCGCCGCCCGTCTGGGAGTCCTGAGCCGACTCCCCGACGGCGCACCCGGACGCCTTCTGCTGCACCTTGATCTGCGCGATGACGGCCTCGCGGTTGGTGATGCGGGCCTGGGACTGGGCGTCCGGAGCCGCCCGCTGGCCGTCGATGAACTTCTGGTTGTTGCCGAGGGCGGTGGCGAGGCCCTGACACACCGTCGAGTTCGCGGCGGACAGCGGCTTCGCGGTCTGCGGGGTCTGGGCGGCGTTCGAGGTGTTCGCCATGGCGAACGCACCGCCGCCCGCGACCGCCGCCGCGCTGACGAGCAGCGCGATCTTCTTCTTCGTGCCGACAGTTCTCCTGCGCGACATGCGCGCCTCCTGAGAGATAGGGGAGCGTACGCCGCTATGTACGAGATACCGAACGAGGTTGCTCAGCGGCCATCGGAGTCAGTCGGAGTGGCGTGCGTCACACGCCGCTACCGGGACAGCGCGTCGCGGACTGCCTCGTCCGTCCGGGCCACCACGGCGGTGCCGTCGTCCGCGGTGATGATCGGACGCTGGATGAGCTTCGGGTGCGCGGCGAGGGCCGTGATCCAGCGCCCCCGCGTCTGCGCGTCCCGCGCCCAGTCCTTCAGGCCCAGCTCCTTGGCCGCGGCCTCCTGGGTGCGGGTGATGTCCCACGGCTCCAGGCCGAGGCGTTCCAGCACCGCCCTGATCTCGTCCTCGGTCGGGACGTCCTCCAGGTAGCGGCGGACGGTGTAGTCGGCGCCCTCGGCGTCGAGGAGGGTGAGGGCGCTGCGGCACTTGGAACACGCGGGGTTGATCCAGATCTCCATGCCGGTCACGGTAGCCCGGAATCCGTCTGCGGGAGCGAGCCGGCCCGCGTCGTCGCCCCACAGGTGTCGCCGGCCCTCCTGCCGCCGCGGCTGTTCGAATTTCTCGCGGTCTCGCCCGCCTCGTCCGAACCTGCTGTGACATGCCGTAAAACCCATGCCCACCTGGACTTTTGACGGACCGTTCGCCCTTCGCGATGTCAGTGCCAGGCGGTAAACTGTAAGCAGTGTTCGAGGGTTCGCCGGAGATTCCGGGCCGAGCCCCGACCGCGACAGGAGGATGCCTGTGCCCGCTGCCGCACTGAAGCCGAAGCCGCTTGCGACCCAGTCCACCGCGAAGCGTCCCGTCCAGCTCGACCTGCCCTACGGGCCGGTGCTGAAGCGGGCGTTGCCGCCCGGGCGGCCGCGCGAGTGGTACGTCATGCACAACCGTCGCCTCAAGGCCATGCGCCTCGCCATCGCCCTGCTCGACCTGGGCGTGTATATGCCGAACCAGGCCCACAACGAGCGGATCCGCAGCACGGCGGAGCTGATCGGTCTGCACCCGCCGTCGGACACGACCTGCCACATGGTGCGGGCGCTGCTGCGGTACAGCCGTTGAGCCGGGCGCCGGGCGCCGTCACGCGGGACGACGCCCGGCGCTGCCGCACCGACACGCGCCGGCCCGGTGGGGGGTGACACCCGTACCCGGGCCGCTGGGGGGCCTGTGCCCGGTCGGTGGGAGGCCGCCGCGACGGTCAGCTCACCAGTTCCTTCTCCAGCGGGGTCCGGAATCTCGGCGTCACCCGGGTCGGGCCGAGCCACGATCCCAGCGCCGCCGCACGCGAGGCGATCGCCGCCTCGGCCTCGCTCCCCACGCCGTGCGGGTCCAGGATCCGCCACACGATCTCACCGTCGGCCCGCTGCGCCCACCCGCCCACCACCCGGCCGTTCCACCACACCGTCGGTCCCACGTTCCCGCTGTAGTCGAACAGGGCGGGGCGCAGCTCCGGGGCCAGGTACCAGTCCCGGCCCTGCCAGCCCATCGTCGTCGGATCGAGGCCGGGCAGCAGGGCCGCCCACGGCTCCGACGGCCCCGGCGCGGCCTCCACGTCGTCGCCGAGGACATACCCGGCGCCCTCGTCCAGCGCCACCGCGCGCGCCCCGATCGCCGTCAGGGCGCGGCGCACCTCCGTCACCCGCCAGCCCGTCCACCACTTCAGATCGGCCTCCGTGGCCGGGCCGCACGCGGCGAGCCACTGCCGCAGCAGCTCCGACTGGGCCTCGGCGACGGGCAGTTCGGGATGCAGCGGAGCGAGGGCCCAGCGGAACTGGTTCGACGTCCACGAGCCCAGCGGGCGCCCCCTGACCACCTTGCCCTCCACCCCCAGCACCTTCAGCAGCCGCGTCCCCACGCTGTGTCGGCCCTCGTAGGGCTTGCCCGCCGCGTACACGAACCGCTCCCGCATCCGCGGCTCCTCGGCGGCCAGCTCCGCCGACGTGGCCTGCCCGAGGCGGGCCAGGCCGGCCAGCGCGGACTCCTCGACCTCCGTCAGCCAGGCCGGGTCGGGGGCGCCGGCCTTCGCCATGTCCTTCAGCAGCGTGGCCCGCTCCCGCGCGGCGACCGCGATGCCGGTCGAGGCGTGCACGACCCCCGTCGACCCCGCCCGGAACACGAAGACCGTGTGCCGCATGCCGTGCATGCGCACGAGGGTGCGGTCGGCGTACAGCGCGCGGTCGGTCTGCGTCACCGTCTCCGCCGGGTCGGCCAGACGGGCGCCCACCGTCAGGAACACCGTCGCCGGGTCCGAGGCGTGCAGGGCGACCAGGGCGTCGGCCACCGCCTCCGGCGTCGCGACCCGTGCCGCGGGGGCCAGCCGGTGCCGCAGGGCCAGCCTCGCCCGCCGCTCCGCCACGTCGATGTGCCGCAGTCCGTCGCCCATCCCCGCCTCCAACCCCCGTGGACCCGCCGCCCGGAGCCCCTGTCCCCATCCTCTCCGACACCACTGACAACGGGCTGCCGCAGCGCATGGCGTCCGGCCGGGCGTGAACTCCCCGCGGCCCAACCGCTCATGCCGTGGTCCCCGTACGAAAAGGAGATGCACGGTGAGTGACGGATTCCGTACGCTGAGGATGTGGCGCCGCCCTCATCGCCACACTCCGTCACCATCCCCGCCCAGGAAGGAGGCACACCATGGGCACCGTCGTCCTCACCGGGGCCGTCGTCCTGGTGGTCCTGGGATTCGGCCACCCGCTCTACTGGCTCGTCGCCGTCGCCGTGCTCTTCCTGTACGTGCGGTACGGGCTCGGGGCGTCCGCTTCGACCCCGTCGTCCGCGCCCGGTCCGGCCCCTGGCTCGGCCGCCGCGCCCACCTCGTACAAGGCGTACCGCGAGCGCCGCGACCTGCAGGCCAAGTGGGAACGCCGCTACCGCCGCGAACGCCCCTTGAGGCACCGCCGTGACGAGAGCGGCAAGTAGGGCCGCCGGAGAAAGCCGCCCGAGCACCGCTGGAGACCGCCGGGGACCCGCCGGACAGCCTCTACAGGCCGGGGGCTCCCCACACGGGGAACCAGCGGCTCAGGTCCTGCTCGATCCGCAGGTCGTTCGCCAGGGCGGCCTTCACCTGCAACTCCAGTGCGTTGTCGCGCCGCTGCCCCACGCCGGGCAGCGGCGCGAACGGGAAGTAGGCGCCCCGCTTGTACAGGTACACCAGCGCCAGCCGCTGCCCGTCCGCGGCCCCGGGACCCGCCCCCGGCTCCGCCGCCTTCTCGAACCCGGCGAGGGAGCAGAGCAGTTGCGGCCCGAAGCCGTTGACCTCCATCGCGCTGTTCACCGCGTGCAGATCGTTGACCAGCAGCGCCAGCTGGTCGGGGGCGCGCCGGGAGACCAGCCAGGAGTACCCGTAGTCGTCCCGCAGCAGCCGTACCGGAGGGCCGGTGCGCTCGGTGTCGGCGTCGAGGAGCGCCTGCACCTCGCGGTGGGTCTGCTCGAAGGCCGAGCCCTCGACGGTCGCGAAACACACGGCGCCCTGCCCGGTCGGGGTGAACCCGGCGGCCGCCTCCAGCGTCACCGCCGCCGAGGGCAGCGCGAACAGCTGATCGAGATCGGGTGCGACCGGTTTCGTCCGGCCGAGGAGGATGTCCAGCAGGCCCATGCGCCTCAGCCCGCCTTTCCGGGCATGGCCGCCTCGCCCAGCTCCGCGGAGATCCGGCCCAGCTGGTCGAGCCGCTGCTCCAGGCTCGGGTGGGTGGAGAACAGCCTTGCCACACCGGGCTCCGTGCCCAGCGCCGGAGTGAAGTAGAAGGCGTTGAACGCCTGGGCCGTCCGCAGGTCCTTCGTCGGGATCCGGGCGATGTCGCCGGAGACCTTCGTCAGCGCGGAGGCGAGCGCCGAGGGACGGCCGGTCAGCTGCGCCGCCGCCCGGTCCGCCGCGAGCTCCCGGTACCGCGACAGAGCCCGGATCATGAGGAAGCTGAGCGCGTACACGGCCGCCGAGACGCCCATCACCGCGGCGAACACGGCCGCGGTGTTCTGGTCCCTGCGCCCGCCGCCGAACACCTGCGAGTAGAACGCGAACCGCACGATCAGTCCGGCGATCACCCCGAGGAACGACGCGACGGTGATCACGGCGACGTCCTTGTGCGCCACATGCGACAGCTCGTGCGCGAGGACGCCCTCCAGCTCGGCCGGCTCCAGCCGCCGCAGCAGGCCCGTCGTCACGCACACCACCGCGTGCTCGGGACTGCGCCCCGTCGCGAACGCGTTCGGCATGCCCAGCCCGGAGACGGCGACCACCGGCTTGGGCAGATCGGCGATCGCGCACAGCCGGTCGATCACGGCGTGCAGCTCGGGATACTCCTCCCGCTCCACGACCCGCCCGCGCATCGCGAACAGGGCGACCCGGTCGGAGAACCAGTACTGCGCGCCGAGCATCCCCGCCGCCACGACCACGACCAGCACCCAGGACTTCAGCAACACGATCAACGCGGCGACGAACGCCACGTACAACAGCCCGAGCAGGAACAACGTGACCGTCATCCGCACGGTCAGCCGCCGATCGCTCCGGAAACGACTCCGCATCTGCATCACCCCGCAGTCAGGCACTCGCCCCACTGCCAGTGTGCACCGGCCCACCCCCATGAACGGCCCCGTAACGGCCCCAGGCGGAGCAAAACCTCCCCCCGGCCCCACGGGCCGGCGTCCGCCACGCACCGCACGGCCGTCTCAGAGCTCCGCAGCCCGCGCCGCCCGCCCGCGCAGCGCGCTGTCCGGATCGTCGCGCAGGGCGAGCAGCGCGACAGGTCGGCGGGCAGGGGAGCGCGCAGCTCCCACCGGGTGCGGCCGTACCAGTCCGCCAGCCGCACTCCGTGATCCAGCGCGAGCCAGGCCCGCGGGTCGGCGGCGGTCACCGCGTCCGCCAGGCGCGCGCCCGCCGCGAGCCGGAGGGCGACCGCCTCCCCGCCGCACACGTCGTCGGCCGTGTGGCGCATCAGTAGGGAGCCCGGAAGCGCAGGTATCCCAGCAGCAGGATCACGCCGATCACGCAGGCCAGGACGAGCGTCGTCGACAGCCAGGACGAGCGGTGGCGCGCCGCCGGGCCGGGGTCGGCGCGGAACGGCACCGGCTCCGGGGGGTTCTCCTTCCACCGGGCTGCCAGCATCCGGGCCCGTGCCGAGGGCTCCTTGTGCGGCGCGGCGTCCGCCCACCTGAGGTCGAACTCGCGCTCGGTGTCGTCCTGTTCGGGCATGCCCCCAACTCCCCCCGTCGAACAGCAGTGCCAGAAACCATACGACGACGCCCCCGCCCGGAAAAACCGGAACGGGGTCGGGGCGTCGCGGTCGACCCTTCCGACGGGCCAGGGCCGGCCGGCCGCGCGTCCGTCGCATGGAGATCGTGTGACGTCGGTGGAGAGCGAGGATTCGGTGTGACGGCCCGCCCGTAATGCCACCGCCCGGAAGGCGATTTCAGGCCGTTGAAGGGCTGTGAATCGGCCACGCCTTGACCCTCGCAGCGTCCTCGTTGAAGATCTTTCGTGGCCCTCGACGGCGGGGGTGGAAATGGGGGAAAAATGAAGAGTTTTGGAAAGTCGGTATTCTTCGGCATTTCGGGCGCCGTGCTTGCGGTCTCCGCTCTTGCCACGCCTGCGGTGGCCGACGCCCCGCAGGGCGGAACCGGCGCCGCTGCCGTGGCCGAGGCCACCGACGGCCTCGTCATCGGGCAGCCTGTCGTCCACAAGAGGGGTGACGGCGTCAGCCCGCCCGCGGAACTGGGCAACCCCTCCGAGTGGGGCGTCGTAAAGCTGGAAATCAACGACTCGGCCGCAAAGCTGAAAAGTCCGGCCGCGCTGAATGAGAACACCTGCAAGGACGTGACTCATGGCCGGTGGTGCTATGGGCAGGAGGTCACGTCGGGTGGCACCGGAAGGAAGTGCTACTCCAACTACAGCGCGGACGTGAAGCACAAGTCCACGGTCAGGGTCATCAACATCGACCATTCAAGTGGCTGGGTGGCGAAGGGCAAGGTCTCCTACGCCCACCACACCCAAGGTGCGGCATACACCTGCTACGCGTATTACGACAATGCGTGAATTCGCCCGCGGTGACGAGGGCTGACCTCCCTCGATCGAGTTGTCTGCGGTCGCTCTGGTAAGCCAGTGAGTCCGAAACGGGCCGTCGGCCGTGCCCTTCCGGAGAGGAAGGACACGGCCGACGGCCCACTCACGTCCCAGGGGAGCGGGAACCCGCTCCGACCTGGGGCGATATCACACGTCGAAGTAGAGCTCGAACTCGTGCGGGTGCGGGCGCAGCTGCAGCGGGGCGATCTCGTTCGTGCGCTTGTAGTCGATCCACGTCTCGATCAGGTCGGACGTGAAGACGTCGCCGGCGAGCAGGAACTCGTGGTCCGACTCGAGGCGGTCGAGGACGGCCGGGAGCGAGGTCGGGACCTGCGCGACGCCCGCGTGCTCCTCGGGAGCCAGCTCGTAGAGGTCCTTGTCGATCGGCTCGGCCGGCTCGATCTTGTTCTTGATGCCGTCCAGGCCCGCGAGGAGCAGCGCCGAGAAGGCGAGGTACGGGTTGCCGGAGGAGTCGGGCGCGCGGAACTCGACGCGCTTGGCCTTCGGGTTGGAGCCCGTGATCGGGATGCGCATGGCCGCGGAGCGGTTGCGCTGCGAGTACACCAGGTTGACCGGGGCCTCGAAGCCCGGCACCAGACGGTGGTAGGAGTTCACCGTCGGGTTGGTGAAGGCCAGCAGCGACGGTGCGTGCTTGAGGATGCCGCCGATGTAGTAGCGGGCCATGTCCGACAGACCCGCGTAGCCGGTCTCGTCGTAGAACAGCGGGGAGCCGCCGCTCCACAGCGACTGGTGGACGTGCATGCCCGAGCCGTTGTCGCCGAAGATCGGCTTCGGCATGAAGGTCGCGGTCTTGCCGTTGCGCCAGGCGACGTTCTTCACGATGTACTTGAAGAGCTGCAGGTCGTCGGCCGCGGCGAGCAGCGTGTTGAACTTGTAGTTGATCTCGGCCTGGCCGGCGGTGCCCACCTCGTGGTGCTGGCGCTCGACCTGGAGGCCGGACGCGGCCAGCTCCAGGGAGATCTCCGCGCGCAGGTCGGCGAAGTGGTCGACCGGCGGGGTCGGGAAGTAACCGCCCTTGTAACGGACCTTGTAACCGCGGTTGTCCTCGAGCGCACCGGTGTTCCAGGCGCCGGCCTCGGAGTCGATGTGGTAGAAGGACTCGTTCTCCGAGGTCTTGAAGCGCACGCTGTCGAAGACGTAGAACTCGGCCTCGGGACCGAAGTAGGCGGTGTCGGCGATACCGGTCGACGCCAGGTAGGCCTCGGCCTTCTTCGCCACGTTGCGCGGGTCACGGGAGTACTGCTCGCCCGTGATCGGGTCGTGGATGAAGAAGTTGATGTTGAGCGTCTTGTCGCGGCGGAAGGGGTCCACGCGCGCGGTCGACAGGTCGGCGCGCAGCGCCATGTCGGACTCGTGGATGGCCTGGAAGCCGCGGATCGACGAACCGTCGAAGGCGAGCTCCTCGTCCGGGTCGAACGCCTCGACGGGCAGCGAGAAGTGCTGCATGACGCCCGGCAGGTCGCAGAAGCGGACGTCGACGAACTTGACGTCCTCGTCCGCGATGAACTTCTTGGCCTCGTCGGCGTTCTGGAACATCCAGCTCCTCCTACTCCCGGCCGTCGAGCCGGGGTGGTAGTTCGTTCGTGCTGCCAGTGCGGTGGCACACGCTGTCGTCGACCCTAGGGACGGGTGATTTCTCGGGCGTGACCCATTTGTTTCGCACAAGTTAACCGGACCTGGCCCGGTCCACCCCACCTGTCCGCATCACGAAACGCTGGCAGTACCGTGGACGCGTGGACAACAGGCAAGCACTCGGATCGTGGCTCTCCGGACCCCGCTCGGCCATGGAGGACGCCGGCGCCGACTTCGGATACCGGGGCGAGCAGCTCGGTCTGCCGGAGGAGGGTCCGGGGTCGATCGCGCGTCCCGGCCGGCGGCTCGGCGCGCTGGCCCTGGACTGGGGGCTCAGCCTCCTGATCGCATACAGCTTGATCACGGACGGCTATCGGCCGCCCGCCACGGGCAACTGGGCGCTGCTCGTCTTCTTCGTGATGAGCGCCCTGACGGTCGGCACGGTCGGCTTCACCCCGGGCAAGCGCCTCTTCGGCCTGCGCGTGGTCTCCGTCGACACCGGCGCCGTCAGCCCGCTGCGTTCCGTGGCGCGCACGGTCCTGCTCTGCCTGGCCGTGCCTGCGCTGGTCTGGGACCGCGACGGCCGCGGTCTGCACGACCGGCTGGCCCGCACGGTCGAGGTCCGCCTCTGAGTCGTCGCCCACCCGCGGCGGCACAGCACACGAAAGCGGCACGCGGCACAGCACACGAAAGCGGCACAGCACGCGAAGCCGTGCGCGGCGCGGCACACGAGTGAAGCGGTACGAGGCACGCGTGAAGAGGTACGCGGCACGCGAGTGAAGCGGCACGAGGAAGGGGCGCCCGGATCATCCGGGCGCCCCTTCCTCGTATGTCGTGCGGGCGCGGGGCCGGCGCGGCTCAGCGGGCCTTGCCGCCGCCGCCCTTCGGCAGCCGCATGCCCTTGGGCATCGGGCCCTTCGGCAGCGGCATGTTGCTCATCAGGTCGCCCATCGCGCGCAGCCGGTCGTTGGTGGCGGTGACCTGCGGGCCGGCCAGCACGCGGGGGTACTTCAGCAGGGTGGTGCGCAGCTTCTTCAGCTCCACCTGGCCCTCGCCGACGCCGACGATCACGTCGTGCACGGGGACGTCCGCGACGATGCGGTTCATCTTCTTCTTCTCGGCGGCCAGGAGGCTCTTCACCCGGTTCGGGTTGCCCTCGGCGACCAGGACGATGCCGGCCTTGCCGACGGCCCGGTGCACCACGTCCTGGCTGCGGTTCATCGCGACGGCGGGGGTGGTCGTCCAGCCCCGGCCGATGTTGTCGAGGACGGCCGCGGCGGCGCCCGGCTGGCCCTCCATCTGCCCGAATGCGGCCCGCTCGGCCCGGCGTCCGAACACGATGGCCGTCGCCAGGAAGGCGAGCAGGAAGCCCAGGATGCCCAGGTAGACCGGGTGGCCGAGCAGGAAGCCGATCGCGAGAAAGACGCCGAAGGTGAGGAGGAAGACGCCCGCGAGCACCAGGCCGATCGTCTTGTCGGCCTTGCGGGTCATCTTGTACGTCAGGGCGATCTGCTTCAGTCGCCCGGTGTTAGCGGCGTCCGCCGCGCTGTCACTTCTCGCCATGCCACGAAGTCTACGTGCCCCCACGAGCGCCTACGACGGCAGGAGGCGGGTGCGTGGGCGCAGGGACCGCGGGCAGGAGCTCAGGAGCGGACGGAGGTGACCGACGTGACGGTGTCGAGGATGCGCTGCGCCTCGACGCGGTCCTTGGCGCGACGGCGGTCCTCCAGCACGGAGGTCCAGGCGTTGCGACGGGCGGTGCGCTGTCCGCTGCTCATGAGCAGCGACTCGACGGCGCGCAGTGCGGTGGTGAAGGACGGGATGGCGGTGGCGCTAACGGGCGCGGCCTGCATGGCGGAGGTCCCCCTCGTACGGCTCGGACTCGGGTCTACGTGGTGTGATACCAGCGTTACTGATTGGTGTTACCAGGGCGTGACCGGCCGGTCAAACGCGAATGAAGCCTCGGTGCAGGGGGCCGAACCGCTGACGCGGCCCCGGCGTACGCCCTCATCTGCGAGGACGGCCGGGACCGCGTCATATCGGTCACTACTGGTGAGTAGGCTCTTGTGCGCGAATTCACACACTCGGCTTGCGCCCGTACGGCGCAAGAGAGGTGACGTCGCGTCAGACCGCCTGGGTGGCGATGAAGGAACCGCGCTTCTCGACGGCCATCTGGTAAAGGCGTCCGGCACGGTAGGAGGACCGTACCAGCGGACCCGACATCACGCCGGAGAAGCCGATCTGGTCGGCCTCCTCCTTCAGCTCCACGAACTCGTGCGGCTTGACCCACCGCTCGACGGGATGGTGGCGCACCGAGGGCCGCAGGTACTGCGTGATGGTGACCAGCTCGCAGCCCGCGTCGTGCAGCTGCCGCAGCGCCTCGCTCACCTCCTCGCGGGTCTCGCCCATGCCGAGGATCAGGTTCGACTTGGTGACCAGCCCGTGGTCGCGGGCCGCCGTGATGACGCCCAGCGAACGCTCGTAACGGAAGCCCGGACGGATCCGCTTGAAGATCCGCGGGACGGTCTCGACGTTGTGCGCGAAGACCTCGGGCCGCGCGGAGAAGACCTCCGCCAGCTGCTCGGGGACGGCGTTGAAGTCGGGCGCGAGCAGCTCGACCTTGGTGCGCCCGGCCTCCCGCTCGGCGGTCTGCAGATGGATCTGCCGCACGGTCTCGGCGTAGAGCCACGCCCCGCCGTCCGCCAGGTCGTCGCGCGCGACGCCGGTGATGGTGGCGTAGTTCAGGTCCATGGTGACGACGGACTCGCCCACGCGCCGCGGCTCGTCGCGGTCCAGCGCCTCGGGCTTGCCGGTGTCGATCTGGCAGAAGTCGCAGCGCCGGGTGCACTGGTCGCCGCCGATGAGGAAGGTGGCCTCGCGGTCCTCCCAGCACTCGTAGATGTTGGGACAGCCGGCTTCCTGGCACACGGTGTGCAGGCCCTCGCTCTTCACGAGGTTCTGCATCTTCGTGTATTCGGGACCCATTTTCGCCCGGGTCTTGATCCACTCGGGCTTGCGCTCGATGGGGGTCTGGCTGTTACGGACCTCCAGGCGCAGCATCTTGCGTCCGTCGGGTGCGACTGCGGACACGTCGGCTCCCTGCCTGTCTGGGTAGACTTTCGATTCTTCGGCGTACACCAGGGTACGCCCGTGCTTTTCGAGCCCCGCCGGGCCCCGTGGGGTCAGGCGGTCGCCTTCTCGATCTCGCGCGGTTTCGGCTCGGCGTTCTCCAGGACGTCCCTCAGGTGCCGCTCGGCCACGGGCAGCACCTCCTCGATCGTCACGTCCCGGCCCAGTTCGCCGGCGAGCGAGGCGACGCCCGCGTCCCGGATGCCGCACGGGATGATCCGGTCGAACCACTTGTTGTCCGGGTTCACGTTGAGCGCGAAGCCGTGCATGGTGACGCCCTTGGCGACCCGGATGCCGATCGCCGCGATCTTCCGGTCCTCGCGCCGCTGGCCGGCGTTGGACGGGGCGTACTCCGGACCGTTCAGCCGGGGGTCGAACTCCTCGTCGGTGAGCCGGGGGTCGAAGTCCAGCGAGAGGCCGCCGAGCGGCGGGCGCCGCTCCACCGGGTCGCCCAGCACCCACACCCCGCTGCGGCCCTCGACCCGGGTGGTCTCCAGGCCGAACTCGGCGCAGACGCGGATCAGCGCGTCCTCGAGGCGGCGTACGTGCGCGACCACGTCCACCGGACGCGGCAGCTTCAGGATCGGGTAGCCCACCAGCTGGCCCGGGCCGTGCCAGGTGATCTTGCCGCCGCGGTCGACGTCGACGACCGGCGTGCCGTCCAGGGGGCGCTCGGCGTCGGCCGTGCGCCGGCCGGCCGTGTAGACGGCGGGGTGCTCCAGGAGCAGGACGGTGTCCGGGAGCTCGTCGGCGAAGCGCGCCGCGTGCACGCGGCGTTGCTCGTCCCACGCCTCCTGGTACTCGACGGCGTCCCCGCCGAACCCCATCCGGACGAACCGCAACTCGCTCACGGCAAGCGCCTCCCTGAAAGTCGTCAGGCGCGTGACGCGCCCAAGCCACTGTACGACCGCCCGCCACCCGTCAGCCGCACGGGCAATCCTCACACGATCGGATGAATGAACCTCGAGATGTGCGATCGCCTGCTTACGCTCCGCTACATTCGCGCCGTTCGCGAGGCCAAAAGGGCTGATCACACGCATCAGCGCACTTCATCCGGGCACGTCGGAGGCCCGGAAGGCAGGAGACCGCACCGCAGATGACGGAACGACCCGCGCAGCGCACGCCCAACCGTCAGCTCGCCGCGCTCATCGCAGAAGCGGGATTCTCCAACGCGGGACTGGCCCGTCGCGTCGATCAGCTCGGCCTCGAGCACGGGCTGGACCTGAGATACGACAAGACGTCCGTCACCAGGTGGCTGCGCGGGCAGCAGCCCCGCGGCACCACCCCCGCCCTGATCGCCGAGGTCTTCACCCGGCGTCTGGGCCGCCGCCTGACCGCCCAGGACCTCGGCCTGGACGCCTGCGCCCCCGTCTACGCGGGACTGGAGTTCGCCGGCACGCCCGAGGAGGCCGTCGACATCGTCGGCGGGCTGTGGCGCAAGGACTCCGGCAGCCATGCCGAGCTGCGCAAGATCGCCTTCACCCCGGCGGGGCTCGTCGTGCCGAGCCGCGACTGGCTGATCGGGCGGGCCGACGAGAAGGTCGCCCGCAGCGAGCCGATCGCCCGGGTGCCCGTGCAGGGCCGCCCGGTCGCGCGGCCCACCGCACCGCAGCAGCCCTCCCCGCGCCCCTCCCAGCAGCTCTCCCCGCCCCTCTCGGCGCCGCTGGGATCGCCGCATTCGCCGCCGCATTCGTCACCGCGGACCCCGGCGGGGGCCATCCCGCCGGAGCCCGGACCGTCCGCCGTGCCGCGCCGACGCGGGCAGGGCGCCGAGCGCGGCCCCGGCCAGCGGGTCACCGGCGGCGACATCTCCGCGCTGCGCTCGGTCGGCGAGCTCTTCCGCTCCCTCGACGACCGGTACGGCGGCGGCCACGCCCGGCAGGCCCTCGTGCGCTACCTGGAGCACGAGTGCGAGCCCATGCTGCGCGGCACGTACGGCGAGCAGACCGGCCGGCGGCTCTTCGGCGCCGCCGCCGACCTGACCCGCCTCGCCGGCTGGACCTCCTTCGACATCGCCGCGCACGGCCTGGCCCAGCGCTACTTCGTGCAGGCCCTGCGCCTCTCGCAGGTGGCGGGGGACCGCGCCTACGGCTCCTTCGTCCTCGTCACCATGAGCCGCCAGGCCGTCTACCTCGGCCACGGTCGGGAGGCGGTGCAGTTGGCGCGGGTGGCCCAGCAGGGCGTGGGCTCGGGGGCCCCGCCCGTCGTGCAGGCGCTGCTGCACGCGGCGGAGGCGCGCGGACACGCGGTGCTGGGCGAGGTGCGCGCCTCCACCGCGGCCCTCGTGCGGGCCGAGCGGGCGCTGGAGGCGGCCAAGTCGGGTGACGAGACGCCGTACTGGGCGCGCTTCTTCGACGAGGCGCAGCTGGCCGACGAGTTCGGGCACTGCCATCGCGACCTGCAGCAGTTCCGGGCGGCCGCCCAGCACGCCGAACGCTCCCTGCAGTTGCGTCCGGCCGCCCACGCCCGCAGCCGGCTGTTCTGCCGTGTCGTCCTCGCCTCCGCCCGCCTCGGCCTCGGCGAACTCGACCAGGCCTGCCAGTTGGCCGCGGAGGCGGCCGGGCAGGCGGCGGAGATGCGGTCGGTCCGGGCGCTGGAGTATGTCCGGGACTTCGAGCGTCGGCTGGAGCCGTACAAGGACGCCACTCCGGCGCGCACCTACCGCGACAAGGTGGCGGCCCTGGGCTGACCACCCCCGGGGGGGGGCGCCCCCCCCCCCCCCCCCCCCCCCCCCCCAGCGGCGCCCTGACCCCCAACACCCGCCCCGCCGGGCGCAGGGGGC
>NZ_JBEPBI010000105.1:0-25545 GCF_040299045.1 Streptomyces sp. NPDC001027 | reverse complement strand
GATCACGGGGCGGCCGTGCCTGTTCTGCACCCGACCCCACCCAATCTGGTCATCCGTCAGGAAGCGGGCGTCAGCCGACTACGCCGAAGCCCTGGCGTAATCGATGCGTCAGGACTACCCCATTGCCACCATGGCGCACAAAGGTCGGCATGCCTGGTCGAGGGTCTCAGCCCCATAACTGGCGCCAAGCTCGATGCGGCACCGGGGTACCTTCGGGTCAATGGGCGTGCAGGCTACGGAAAGCTGCTGTCTGCGTCGCAGGCTTCGGCCAGCAGGAAGGTCCATGTCCTGTGGAAGGGCGATGACCGCTGCTTCAGCATTCCTGATAACTGCTGCGCGCAGTCGGTCAACCTCCCTACGGGCCAAAATGCGATGGACGACCTTCTGCGGCTGCAGGTTCTGGCTAAGCACGAGCAGTCGGGAAGGACTGAGGGGCCACCACAGGTATTGGCTCGTCAGCGTCGAAGGAGAGCGCCCGGAGGCATCGGTCGACAGGATGACTGGCTGGTCGCTGGTGATCAACCGCGCTCGGGGGTCGTCCCACAGCTCAAGTTGTCGGGTGGAATGCTCGTCGGCTGCCCCGTACGCGCTGCGGAAGAGACTTGCTACGAATCCCGTCGTCGTCAGGGTCGGTGTCTCCTGCAGCGCGCGCTTCCTCATCCAGGTGTCCTGCGCCTCCATCAGGCGCTTGCGCTGCGGTGTGCGGTTGCGCTGGAAGGCGAGGACCACGGCGAGCGACATGAAGTCATCGAAGTCCATGTCGTCGTCCGGCTCCCATCCGCGCAGCAGACGCAAAAGCCTTGCGGTCTCGTCATCGATGACGGCAAGCATCGCTTCAGCCTGATTGTGCGGCGCGCCAAGAGGGTCTGTAACGCGGTAGAAATTTTCCCGAACGCAGGTGTCCCGGAGGCCCCGGAGGCGGTCAAAGCCGTTGATCGTGTCCAAAACCCGTACGCGCTTGCCATCGGGGCTCCAGGCCTTCATGTAGGCCTGGGGAACGTAGTGGTGCCTGCGCGAGACGCAGTCGCGTCGTGCCGCTGCCGCCGCCACGTTCGCCATGTACTCCTGCACACGCGGGTTCACTGCCTGGCCGCCACCCGACACCGGGACCTGGCCCCACGGATTGGCTACCCGGCTGACCAGCTTCCACTCCATACCGCTCCCCCTCCCTCCCGCCCCGTGGCCCCGCTACAGCGGTGTCCAAACGGGCCGACTACTAAGACAACTTCCTGACCGCTCCCCGCACCACCGGACCCAGACCTTTGCAGGGCCTGGGGTCAGTCGAGGGCGTCTACCGCAGCATGTGCCGGAAGCCCCCGAGCCGGTCCATCAGGATCTCTCCTTCGGGGGTCAGGACGTGAGGCTCGTGCGCTCCCATGTCGGCCAAGAGGTCGGAGACGAGTGCCCAGGCCACGACGACGGCCTCTCGCTGATCGGTGACGATGGCGGAGAGATCGCCCGTGGTCTGCGCGGGCGTTGCTGGGAACGGCATCGCGTGGCCATGAGGGAAGGCGTGCTCCGCCGCGATCAGGTGTACGGGCTTGTCGCTGTCGTCGAAGCGGTGGAGCGCGGCGGACAGCATCAGATCGCCGGCCGATCCGGTCTCCGCCGCCCAGGCCGCGGCAGCCTGTACCAGGGCTACGAGGTCGAGTTCGAGTCCGCTCTGGAACAGCCGCTTGGGGCCGTCGTCGTTGGTGTGGTCGCTCTGGAGGTTGATGGGCCTCGCCGCGTAGAAGCTGCCGTCCTGGTGGAGCTGGCCGGTCGGTACGCCCTCGAAGCGGACCTGGCGGCGGCCGACCAGCACGGGGCGGGCGGGCTGCACGTTGGTGGTCACGCCTTCGCCAGCGAGCTTGGCGAAGCGGTCGAACGCCGCTTCCCTGTCCACCCGTGTGGTCACGGGATAGGTGCCGCGGACGGCCGGAACGGCGGCCAGGCTGACCCAGCCGGGGTAGGTCGTCTTGGGGCTGCGGCCGTGGGCCGTGCTGGTCAGGTAGCCCGACAGGTAGCCCAAGCCCACGTCGGCGACCTGATGGAGGCGGTCGACGTCGTCGGAGGCGGCTTGGAAGCGGTCACGGTAGCGCTGGGCGATCTCGGATTCAGCGAGGGTGCGGGTTGTGGTGCCGTGCCGGACGTGGACGCGGAAGTGGTAGTCGTTGCCCGGAGCCGCGACCGCGTGCGGGGCCTGGGTGCTCGGTGGCACGGTGAGCACCCAGTAGATCTTGCCCACCTCGCTCGCGGACTTCACCTGTCGGACGCCCACGTTGGGTACGACGGGCTGGATCCAGTTCGCGAGCACCGAGCGGATCCACTCCTCACCACGGCCGGGCACCGGATCGACGGGGTCCAGATGGTGGGCGTGGTCCTGATTGCCGTCGTGGACGCCGATGACGACCATGCCGCCGGCGGTGTTGGCCATGGCGGACACGTCCTTGGCGAGCTCCTTCTTGCCCGGGTCGGTGCCCTGGTAGAAGTCCTTCTTCCAGTCGAGGTCGACACTCTCGGGGATGTGGTTCTCGACCGCACGCTGCAGATCGTCCTCGGTGAGGTCGTCGGGGTGTCGTCCCAGGGCGGCAGTGAGTCGTGCGGGCAGAACCATCGGAACTCCAGTGTGTTCACCACATGCTGACGATCGCCAGCCAGATCACGCTAAACGGGATCACCAGGCCGTCACCACGCATTTCCGGTGACTCGCCATGCCTCACATATCGGCCTCGGGCGCATTACGGTTCTCCGATGAACCAGGATGAGATCCGCGACGAGTTGGTGAGTTCAGCACGGCGATGGGCTCGGACAGCCATCGACGCCTACCTCGAAGAGCCTGCGGACCAGGACTTCGCTGTACATCACATGGCTGTGGCTGTCGAGCACCTGGCCAAGGCATGTCTGGCATCCGTCGCCCTCACGCTGCTGGCCACCTCCAAGCCGTCCGTGCAGGATCTGCTGGTACTGGGCGGCCAGGAAGACAAGGTAGAGACGGGGCGTGCCGGGCTCAAGACCGTCGGTGGTGCGGAGGCCGTGACGAGGCTCGCACAAGTAGGGAAGGGTCAGGTGCCCGCGCAACTCGTGGCGTTGAGGGAGGCCCGCAACGGCATCACTCACATGGGGTGGGGACGGCCGTCCAACGAGTGCAGGGAGCTGCTGACAGCTGGTGTGACGTACATCGATTCGCTGCTGCCCGATCTGGCGAAGGAGCCGGATTGGTTCTGGGAGGGCCATTACGAGGTGTGCAAGGGCCTCGTAGAGAAGACGATGTCCGAGCTGAAGTTGCGCTACGCGGCGAAGGTCCGGCGGGCGCAGGCGACCTTCGCGAAGAAGACAGAGCGTTTGTCCGACAGCGAGAAGACGGCCGTGGTCGCCAGTCTGTCGGCAGCGCCTCTGCCCAGCCGATGGCTTCTGCACATCCCCGCGCAGTGTCCGGCGTGCGAAAGTCCTGCCTTCGTCAGCGGGCGGGACAAGAGCGGCGACTACGGCGACATCTGGTTCTTCCCGCGCTACTTCGGGTGCCGGGTCTGCGAGCTCACTCTGACCGGACCGGAACTGGACCTCGCGGACATGAAGGCCCAGTCACTACGCACAGAAGAAGAGGTGGATGACGACTGGGAACCCGACTTCGACTCCCTGTGACGCCGATACCTGGCACCTTGCGCGCTTGAGGACTATTTCCGGACTGTCAGGTGGCCCTCCGTAGCCGGTTGCCGTCGGCCGTCGTGAGGCGGTGCCAGATGAAGATGCAGCTCTCCAGGCTGGCGAGTGACGGCCGGCGCAGCACGGACCGGATCCGCTCGGGTCCCACCAGGACGACGGGCATCCGGCGTTCACGCCGCTGGAACAGGCTCCACAATCCGTAGACGTACAGCAGGGCCTCGGTCCTCAGCAGGTGGGCATCGCGTACGACCACCACCGGCCAGGGGCGCCAGGCGAGTTCGTTCTCGACAGCCTGCTGTGCGTCGGCCAGCCGTCGCGGCCGGGCACCGAGGTGCAGAGCGTCGTGGAACGCGTCCAGGAGCGCCGCAAGGTTGCCCGGGGCGGCGGTCGTGACCATGACGGGGTCGGCCCCGGCGCAGCGGCTGAGAGCGGCCTCCACCACGACTACGCCCTGAACGTCCTCTGGCGCGATGACGCACAGCAGGGCGCGGGTCTCCAGAATGTGACCCACGTTGTCGGCAAGTGCGGCGAACGCTTCGTCGGACACGGCCGTGGCGACCTCGCCCATGGCCCCTCCTCTGGAGTTGCGTACGGGACGCCACCAGTCCAGCACGTTCGCGGACAGCGGCGAAGACATCGACGTCATCACGGCGCAGATTGACCGGGCCAGTTCGAACGTGAGCGGCTGTGCCGGATCAGCGAGGCTCGCGACCCGGGCGACGGTTGCCACGGCAGTCGTAGACCGCGAGTGACAGGTCTTTCACCGCGGCTCGGGCACGTTCGGCGTCCAGGCCGTCGTCAAGGGCCTCCAGCGCGGCGGCGGCCGACACCCGAACGGAACGGGGCAGGCCGTCATAGGCGGAGAGCCGGTACGCGACGGTGCGGCGGGCCTCCTGTTCCTCATCGCTCGCCCCGTCAGAGGTCAGCGGGAAGACCGCGGCCTCGTACATCGCGATGCTCAACAGGACCGTGTCGGCGATCCCTTCCGCATAGCCGTCGCCGCTGACGGCCTGGACGGAAGTCACAGCTGGCCGGGGGCGGGCGAGCATGCCGAATCCCGCGCCCAGGCTGGTGGTAGTCGCGCCCACCACGGCCCCCGACCAGTTGTCCAGGACAAAGCCGAAGCAGGCTCCGCTACTCACCACGCACACCAGCAGCGCGACGGTCATCACGTACACACGGGTGCTGAGCGGGGACGTCATGGCCAGCAGTATGCACACGCCCTCGGGGGCTGAGGCCGGGCCCGGTCCGGAGCTCCCGCCCACTCGCTGCCAAGGCCGGCCGCGTGTGAGCCCCCGGGGTGGGGCTGCAACGCAGTGGCACAACACAGGACAGGAAGCCGGGGCCAGTGTCGCTCGCCCACGCGGGCTACCAGCGGCGCAGGTCTTTGGTGAGTTCGCGGTGCCACTCGGTGCGGCGCGGCACGTACTCGTCCGGCGCCGGTCCGAGCGCGACGACCTGGTCCGTGATCCCGTAGGTGACCCGGTAGGCCAGGACCTGGGTGGCGAGGTCCATCCACTCCTGCGTCTTGTGCGCCGGCGGCACGGGACCGAGCACGGTCACGAACCACATGGGCAGCAGGGCGCGGTCGCGGATCGCGTCAGCCAGACGGCCGCGCAGCAGCCAGTTCAGCTTCCGCTCCGCCTTGTCGCCCTGCTCGATCAGCGACGCCTTCGCCTGCCTCAGAGTGTCGTCCTGGGCCAGTGCGGCCTGGGCGGCTCGGGCGGGGTCGGCCAGTTGCCGGGCCCGCTGATCGTGGCTTGTGGCGAGGGTGTGGGACATGCCGAAGTCCATGACGGCCTGCTTGAACTCGCGGGATGTGCGCGGCTGACTGGCCAGGATGCCGGCGGCCTCCACCACCTTGTCGCGGTGCTCGTCGCGTTCGGTGATCGCGCCTTCGTACTCGCGGACCTTGAGGCGGTGTGCCTCGCGCTGGTGTCTGGGGAGCAGGCCGGAGCGTACGTGCCAGCCGTGGTTGGCGGTCCTGGCCAGCTTCTTCCACTCCGGGTCGATGGTGTCGAGGTCGGCGAGTGGGGCGCCGCCCGCGGCGAGTAGGTGGGCTTCGAGGGCCTGGACGCGGCCGGTCAGCCGCTTGAGGGACTGATCGGTGTCTTGGATGTGGCCGCGTACGTCGTCGTCCAGCTCGGCGAGGTCGTTGCGGACGGTGCTGAGATCGTCCTCGAGGCTACGGATGCCGCCACGGATGTCGCGCAGCTCGTAGTCGAGGTCTTCGACCTCCCCCAGCTTCGAACGCAGCGAGTGCAGCTCGTGCTCCACCCCGCCGGTCCGGGTCTCCAGACGGCGGACCTGATAGCCGTAGTCGTCGCTCACCGCCGTGCCCCCTTCGCGCCTGCCTCCGTGCTGTCCATCGAGGACCCGGCAACGAACATCCAGCCCACAGCGGCGGCGATGATGAACCACCGGCTGATCACGCTCAGGCTGATGAGGGCCACCAGGAGCGCGACCACGTGCAGTCCGATAGCACCGAGGCGGCGGTCACGGTGCTGTTCGGCATCGACCTTCTGAAAGCATCCGGCCACTGTTCCCGCGAAGTGCGGGACCAGCAGGACCAGCCACCAGGTCGAGCGGTCGAGGACGAAGACGAGCGCGATCAGCACCGCGCCGACGGCCGCTTGGCCGCGCCAGGACCACGTCACGATGCGCTCACTGCGTTTGCGGTCGGGTTCGGCCAGACGCTCGGGAATCGTCTTCTCGAACTCCACCAGCTTGCTAGTGACGTTCACCAGCCGGGCGTACTCCACCGCGAACTGGTCGTCGTCGACGTCGTGTTTCAGCACCTCGGCATGGCGAGCGCCGACCTTCTGCTGAATCTGCGCAAACTGCTCCTCGATCTTCTGCTCGGTGCTGCTCACCGAACCACCCCCACCCGCAATGCGACAACACGCCTACCGGACACTTCCCACCGGCAGTCGCCGCCAGCCGTCAAACTGATCGACCGTACCCGCAGTTGTCCGAGGCCCGCCGGGCAATCAGAGGCGGTGGCCGAAACCCTGCCAGCCCCGGGTGATGGCCTGAGTCGCCTCCTTCCAGTCCGGTGACGTCGGCAAGGGCATGTCAGTGGCGCGTCCTACGGTGCGTGCCCATGACACGTCGCACCGTTCCTGGTCACCGAGCACCCGGCCATCGCCGCCCAGTGGCACCCGGACCTGAACGCCGACCTGGACCTGGCGCAGATCGGCCCCGGCTCTCACAAGGCTGTGTTCTGGCGGTGCGACGACGGGCACGTCTGGCAGGCGCAGGTCCATTCCCGTGTCGCCGGGACCGGCTGTCCGCAGTGCGCCGGGTACGTGCCCCGTGGCCGGGTCACACTCAGCGAGCACTCGCCTGACTTGGTAGCTGAGTGGCACCCGCGCAACGACGCTTCGCCGGACCAGTTCGGGCCCGGCTCGCAGCGCAAGGTCTGGTGGCGCTGTCCGGTGGGGCACGAGTACCAGGCGCGCATATCCAACCGCAGTCGCGGTACCGGCTGCCCGGCCTGCGCGAGGGCCGGCCGCGATGCACCGGACAGGCGTTTGGCGGACATGCCCGAGCTGTTCGCGCAGGCGGACCCCGACACCGCACCGGCCGACGTGGCGGAACTGCCGGTCAACTCCCGCGTACGGCTGGGATGGCGCTGTTCCCGTGGACACCGCTGGGAGGCGAAGGTGAGCCACCGGACCGTCGCCGGGTCGGGCTGCCCGGCCTGCGCCCGGAGGAAGCGTGCTCCCGCTCTGCCCGAGGCGCGGCCGGACCTGGCAGGGCAGTGGCACCCCGAGCGCAACGACGGGCTGACGGCCGAAGCGGTCACCGCTGGTTCGCACCGCCTGGTCTGGTGGAAGTGCACCGTGTGCGCCGGCGAGTTCCGGGCCAAGGTCTTCCACCGCGTCCGCGACTTGGCCGCGTGCCCCTCCTGCTCCGGCCGGGTGCGCTACCAGGCGCTGTCGCGCGAGGGTCCCGAAATCGCGGCGCTGTGGCACCCGTCCCTAAATGAGTTCCTCACCCCGGCGGAGGTGACCGCCGGGGCCAACGTGCCGGTCTGGTGGCTGTGCCCCGCCGGACACGAAGCTTGGTCCGCCCAGGTGGCGCACGTCTTCATGGGCAGGCAGGGCTGCCCGCGCTGCCGGAAGCGGACAAGCGTCTCCCGGCAGGAGACGGAACTGTTCGCCGAACTCCAGCTCGTCCTCACCGGCGGAGAGCAGCAGTACCCGCTGCAGACGCTGCACGGCCGCTACCGGCTCGACATGCTCTTCCCGGCGGTCCACGACCAGGCCGTGGCCGTGGAGTTCGACGGCTCGTACTGGCACCGCGACGCTGAGGAACGCGATCGGCTCAAGGCGGAGGCCGTAGAACACCACCGGCCTGGCTGGATGGTGGTGCGGGTACGTGAGGAACCTCTGCGACCGACCCGGCTTGGCGACGTGGTCGTGCCGTACCTGGCGGACCCGTTCACGGCCGCCAGCATCGTTGTCGAGCACCTGATGCCGCTGGCGTCGTGGTCCGACGACACCCGTCAGCGTGCGCGCGCCTATCTCAAGGGCGGGCGCCGTCTGGGAGCTGCGCTGGCGCAGCGTCTGATCAACGAGCGGCAATCCGCTGCTCCACCGGCCGATGACCGGCCCGCACCTCAGTCCATCTCGGGGCGGATCGAGGGCGTGCAGTCTGCCTTGTGGTGAGGGCCGGGCTACTCGGCCACCTTGTCGGGGTCAGGCAGGTGGGAAAGTGCCGCTCAAGGATCTCCACCCATCGGTGCAGGACCACGAAGCCGGTGGTATCGGCCTGCGCCTGGACCAGCTCGGTCAGCTCGTCGCCGAACGGCTGATTCGCCGTGCGATGGCGGCACGCGCGGAGGCCCCGGCCGACGCGCAACCGGCTGAGCGCGCCCCGATCCCCGGCCGCGGCCGACGCCGCCCATCCCGCCCGTCCCTTCCTCCTTCACTCCAGCCAAGGGACATGGGCAGAGCAGCCGCAACGGGGATGTCATCGGGCCGACCACGCCAAAACCGGGTGGTGACCTGCGCGGACGCGGGGACGGTCCTGGGGGCCGCGCAACACCCGGCGCAACCCTTGGCGCAACCTCCAGCGCAACAGATAGGCGCAACCCTTGGCGCAACCTCGTGCTCCTGGTCGACCGGGCTGTGCGGTCACGCGGCCCGGACGGCTCCGTGGGTGCGGGCGAGGTGGCGCAGCTCGGAGCGTGCCGCCGGCACCGAGGGGACGGTCTCCCAGTAGGGGTGCCACCACAGCCGTACGGACAGGAGCAGCAGGCGGCGGCGCAGGGCGGTGGTGTCGCGGGGGCGGGGTGCGGCGAGTGCTTGGTAGGTGGCGTTCCAGGCGGCTTGCGTCTGCACCAGGTCGTCGGGGAAGTCGGTCACGTCCATACCGGCATTAGATCGCTTGTTCGAATTGCGTGTCACTTCGGACACGCCCTCCCCGGCGCCCGTGGTCGGGGCGCGCAGGGCGTGGTCGGCCTCACGGTCGGGCCGTGGTCGCCCCCACACCACGACGGTCCGGCCCGTCTGGAGCGGCACCCGGGCGGGTGATTTCCCTTCGCGTACGCGGGCACAGTCCTGGCGGTGTGTGCCCAACTTGCCTTTCTCTAGGGGGTATTGACAGCTTTTCATGTCTTCTGTCACGTTCTGTCCGCCACTTCCGGCGAACGAGCGAGAGGTGATCTCATGCGACGAACCGAGTACGACGCGAGCCAGGCCGCCAAGCGCCTGAAGGTCCCCGCAGCGGCCTTCCGGTGGGCCCGGCACACCGGCCTCATCCCCGAACCGGACGCGTCGTCCTACCAGTGGTCACGGGCGGCTGTGGAGGCGCTGGACGCCGACGCCATCCGGGCCGCCATGTCCTCCCCGCCGATTGGCGGTGGCGCGGCGGCCGACCGGATCGCCGACGCGCTCGGCACCCCGAACGTGATCGGCGAGAAGGCGAACGTGACGGCCTTCGTGGTGCGCCGGTTCGTCGACCGCGGCCTGCTGGTCGACCTGAGCGCGAACCCCGAGGGGACGCTGCATCGCCCCGACCAGGTCGCGGAGGTCTGCCGCCGCGAGGACCTGGCGGACCTGGTCGCCGCCGACACCCCGCTCGGACCCGAGCAGGCCGCCGCCCGGCTCCGGGTACGCCGTGTCGGCTTCGACCGCATGGTGCGGCTCGGCTGGGTCCGCTCCCCGCAGTCGATCGAGGTCCGCTTCGGCACCAGCCGGGCCGGGGCCGTCGACGTCGCGCTCTACACCACGGCGTCCGTCGACGCGATCGTCCCCGACCACCCCGAAGTCGACTGGGAGCAGCTGCGCGCGGTGGAGAAAGGCCGGCGCTCTCCGCTGGCATCGCTGCGCCCGGCACCGGCACCCGCCTGAGCGCCCCCGCGCCGGAACAGCACTACGAGGGTGCTCCCCCGCCCGCCGCGTCCCAGCCGTCCAGGAAGGCGGCCAGGGCGCGGCGTTGCTCTTCCTCACGGGCGATCTGCCGGGCGAGGACGTCGCGGTCGATGTACGGGTCGACGGCGGCGAGGACCATGCGCCGGAGTTCGGCCGGCTCCAGCGCCTCCACCTCCCACTGCACCGGGCGGCGGGGGTCGAAGCCGTAGCGGCGAGCGAAGGCCGGCCACCTCGGATCGCCGCGCTTGCCCTCGGTCGCGGGCAGCTCGTAGGCGCGCACCTGCTCGTAGGTCAACAGCACCCGCTCGGTGTGGCTCCAACAGCCCGTGCGCGCCACCCGGTCCCGCTCGATGTCCTCGCCCGAGCAGTCGAAATCGCCGCAGATTCTCCGGGGCGCCATGAGTGTGCGGGTGGAGTTTACGCAGCTCAGGAGCGGTCGGAGTGATCATATCTGGCGCAACACATTTGGTGCACGGATCACCTGAAACCTGCTCCGTTGGCGGAAGCGGGCCAGCAGCTCGGCGTGGACGTGCCGTTCTCCGTGTCATGCGTCAACGCTCAGCGGCTTGTGAGCCGGTGCAGTGTGTCCACCAGGCGTGCTCCTGAAGGCCAAGGCTGCGGCGGCCCCCATGTGACTGGGGCCGGGCGAGGGATTTGTTGCTCCTGCACGATCCGGACGCGGCCCCACCAGAACACCGGTGCGGGCCCCCGGCCTGTCCCGGCCAGGGGCCCGCACGCGATCGAGGGGCAGGAGTCAGCTCGGCTGGTCGCCGGTGTACCGGTAGATCTCACCGCCGGGGTTGATGTGCCACACGGTGCCGTCGGCGCCGGCGGCGATGTCGTGGGCGGTGCCGGGGATCTTGATCCACGGGTTGGTGCCGCTGGCGTCGTTGTTGGTGTACCGGTAGATGCTGCCGGCGGGATCGACGCCCCACACGTTCGTGCGGGAGCCAACCGCGATGCGCTTGAGGCTGCCGGCGACGTTCTTCCACGGGTTCGAGCTGTCCTGGTCCCCGGTGTACCGGAAGACCTGGTTGCCGCCGTTGACACCCCATACGGTGCCGTCGGCGCCCGCGCCGATGTCACTCAGCGCCCCGGGGATCTTGATCCACGGACTGGCGTCGTGGTTCGTGTACCGGTAGATGGCGTCGGCGGAGTCCACCCCCCACACGTTCGTCCGGGATCCCGCGTCGATGCGGACCAGGCTGCCGGAGATGTTCACCCACGGGTTCGACGCGCCCTGGTCCCCGGCGTACCGGAAGATCTGGTTGCCGCCGTTGACACCCCATACGGTGCCGTCGGCGCCCGCGCCGATGTCACTCAGACCGCCGGGGATGTTGATCCACGGGCTGGCGTCGTAGTTGGTGTACCGGTAGATGGCGCTCCCGTGGTTCACCCCCCACACCGTCGTCCTGGACCCTGCCGAGATGGCGGCGAGACCGCCCGCGATCTTCACCCAATCAGCCATGCCGAAATCCCCCTCCGTTGACCGGTGTCGGAAGCCATCATGGGTGATGAAATGAGCAGACACAGCGGGATAGTTTCTGCCCAAGTACCTAATACGGCGATAAACCAATGTTTAGCCTTCGGCCGTCTTACGGAGGTAGGGGCGCGGACAGCTCGGCTCGGAGTAGATCGGCTGAAAGAGCTGTCCTGCTCAAGGGCGATCGACACGGGCGCCAGTTCATGCGTCTGCCCAGTACGACCCGGCAGTCAGCGGACCCGTAGGCGTCAGATCGCCGTCGCCGAGGCTCTATTGCCTCTCTGTGACGGTGTGGGCCGAGGCCTCGCGCTGCGGATGTCCCAGTAGAGGGGATGTCGACCTCCCGACCACGGCAGGGTCAGCGTGGTGACCTGCGGATTCGTGGATGGGCGCGGCGGAGGGCGCGGGCGGTCGGACGGGTTGTCGGCGGGGATGTGGGCCTGGTCCACGGGGGTGTTGTCGCTTCGTGACCGTGGTCGGGTCTTCGTGGTCGGGGTTCTGGTCGGGGCCAGCTGTTGCTGTGACCAGGACGCGCGGCGCCGGGTAGACCGGTGCCGCACCGGCAGGGAAGCGAGCGGATCCGTGATGATCGGCGTGGACGTGGGCAGCGGGGACCGTCTGGCGTTGGGTGTGCTGGCGCAGTACCGGATGGCGACCACCGAGCAGATGCACCGGGTGATCGCACCCGGGGTGCGTGTCGAGCAGACCCGGCGGCGGCTGGCCCGCCTGCGGGAGGAGGGGCTGGTCGACCGGATCACCTTGCCGCAGGCCAGGCGGACCCGGGTGTGGTTCCCGACCGCGTACGGCGTGCAGCTCGCCTGCGAGTGGCCCGAGCTGCGTGGGCGCCGGCCCTCCAGGACCGTGTCCGATCCGACCGCCGTGCGGCTGAAAGCCGGCCACACGCTGACGGTGACCGAGACCGCGCTCGTCTTCCTCGAGGACGCCCACCGCCGCGGCGACGTGTGCGAGCCACTGGACTGGATCCCCGAGGTGCACCACCCGATCGGGAGCGGCGAGGCCGTCATCCCCGACGCGCTCCTGTACTACCGGCGCGGCCCCGCCGACGGCGACAACGGGTCGATGCTGCGGGCGTTCGTGGAAGTCGACCGGGCCACCATGGGCCCGAGCGCCTCGCCGCCAAGCTGTCCGCGTACGAACGCCTTCACCGCTACGTGCCCGTGATCCCGGGGCACCGGCCGACCGTCCAGGAGCCGGCGGTGGAGGAGTGGCGGCGGCGCTACCCGCTCTTCCCCCGCGTCCTGTTCGTCCTGGACGGCACCGGCCCCGCCGGTGCCGAGAACCGGATCCGCGCCCTGCACGCGGCGGTTGGGCTGCTGGCCCGCTTCCCGTACGACGTCCCCGTCCTCGCGGCGCCGCTGGCCGACCTGCTCCAGCACGGCCCCTGCGCACCCGTGTGGCGCCCCGTCCACGACCCGGGCCAGCGAGTGAGCTGGACGGAGTCCGGGCATCGGCAGGCCTGACGCGCGGCCGCCGCAGACGCGGCACGGGTCTGTACTGCGCTTCGCCCGCAGACCCTCCGTAGCGAAGTAGTCGGCCACCAGGCCAGCGCGTATCCGCCCCTTGTCGACCTGGTCTCAGCCGTGCATCCGAACACCGACGGCCAACCGGTCGAAGCAACACGAGGGGCACCAGGAGGAGCACTACGAGAGGCACTACGAGGGACGCCCAGAAGGGCAACACGAGAAGCAACCAGCCGCCTCGCGCTCTCTGCGGGCGTCATCGGTGCGCTGACCAGCCATGGTCGGGGCTGGACACAGCACGGCGGAAGGCGTGGTCGGGGTCATGGTCGGCCCGACCAGGACGGCACGAGCGGAGCGTCCGGGCGGGTGATTTTCCCTCGCGTACGTGTGCGCAGTTCTAGCTGCACGGGCCCAACTTGCCTGTTTTGAAAGAGTATTGACACACTTTATAGTGTTCTGTCATGTTCTGTCCCGCTGTTTCAAGGCGAACGAGCGAGAGGTGATCTCATGGCACGAGTACGACTGGCCGAGTACGACGCGGCCCAGGCCACCAAGCGCCTGAAGGTGTCCGCGGCTGCCTTCCGGTGGGCGCGGCACATCGGGCTCATCCCGGCACCAGACGTGTCCTCCTGGCAGTGGTCGCGGGCCGCTGTGGAGGCGCTGGACGCCGACGCGATCCGGGCCGCGATGCCCTCCCCGCCGATCTCCGGCGGCGCGGCGGCGGACCGGATCGCCGACGCCCTGGGCACCCCGAACGTGATCGGCGAGGGGGCGCACGTGACGTCGTTCGTCGTCCGGCGATTCATCGGGCGGAAGCTGCTCACCGAGCTGAGCGCGAACCCCGACGGATCGCTGGTCCACCCCGGCCAGGTCGCGGAGGTCTGCAAGCGCGAGGACCTCGCGGAGCTGGTCGCCGCCGACACCCCGCTCGGACCGGAGCAGGCAGCCGAGCGGCTCGGGGTCCGCAGGGTGGAGTTCGACTGGATGCTGCGCCTGAAGTGGATCAGGCCCGCCGAATCGATCGAGGTCCGTTTCGGCACCTCCCGGGCCGGAGCCGTCGACGTCGCGCTCTACACCACGGCGTCCGTCGACGCGCTCGCCACGCGGACCGACGTCGACTGGCAGCAGCTGCGCTCAGTCGAGAAAGGCCGGCGCTCCCCGCTCGCGGCCCTGGCGAAGCAGGCCGCCGTGGCGTGACGCCGACGGGACCCGTTCGTTGAACGAGTTCTGCGGAGCAAGGGACAAGCCTCCGGGGCCGGTTGGGCCCCGGAGGCTTCGTCGTCCTGGCGCCCGCCGTGGAAGGGCCGGCCTTTGCGGGCGCGGGCGTAAGCGTTCGTTGCTGAGATGCCCAACACCTTCACTCCGATCACCCCGGGCGGAACTGTCCTCTGCCATCGAAGGTTGAGCACTCGCCACAGAACCTTGAGCGGACGCGAGTTCGCGCCATCGAAGATTGATCGCACTGGTCAGGATCCCTGCAAAGCCCGGTCCAGCACCGAGCTTGGGGCCCCCGAAACCGCGAGATCGGCATGTAGTGCTGACGCGTCAGGAATCGTCGGGCTGCTTGCCTCGCATAATGCTGATATGGACCAGGGGTGGGCTGCGGTCGCGGGCGCTGGCGTTGGTGTCTTAGGGGCTGCGATCTCCGGGTTGGTTTCTGCGGTAGCGCTCCGACGGCAGTCACAAGACCAACTAGCCGGAACGCACGCACAGTGGCGTCGTCAGCTACGCCGGGATGCCTACGTGGCGTTCATGGGCGCAGCTCACCATTTCCAGGCCAAGGCCCGTTCCGTGTCGCCATCTCTTGGCGGGAGCCAGGTGGAACCGGTCCGGCGCGGAGTCGTAGATCTCCGATCTGCCGAGGAGGCCCTTCTGGAGCGAGCTCGGGTCGTTGATTTGGAAGCGCCCAGCCAGGTCGTCGAAGCCGTAACCGCCCTGCTTGCGAGCGCCAAGCAAATCGTTGTCGACGCCAGCATCTGGCTAGAACTGGCTGAGCGTGGAGACTCGGCTGTAGGGACGTATCACAGGCGATTTGCTGAAGATCGAGAGACCCTTGCCCAACGCATCGGCCTGCTTCGAGACCAGATCCGTCAAGATCTCCAGCACCTGTGAAGACCTGCCATTGCCGATCAACCTTCGATGGCACGTGCGCAACCTTCACTGGCACGGAAGAGGAGCCGTAAGCGCTCGTATCCCAGACCCGGGCGGAGCGGGACACTGGAGACGTGTCACGAGGACTCGGGCGAGTGCAGCGGGCCGTGCTGGCGTACGTGCGCAGCGAGCCCGGCGGGCGCAGCGGCATCGACGGCACCCCGATAGCCGCCTCGGTCACCGGTCTCGCCCGCGTCGTCTACGGAGTCGAGCAGCCGAGCGACGCGCAGCGTGCCGCCGTACGCCGGGCGGTCCGCCGCCTCGAGGCCGGAGGCCACGTCGAAGTCCACCGCCGCCCCGTCGGCCGCACCTACACCCAGCAGCGCGCCCATCCCCGCTTCTGGCCACCGCGCCACGACCGGCGCCTGGCGATGTGCACCGGCAAGGACGGCTGCCCGGGGTGCGAGGCCGGCGACGTACTTCACCGCGGACGTCGTGGCGATGTTCATCGAGCACTACGGCACCCTGACCGAGGCCGACCGGCAGCTGTGGCGGGCGACCGCGCACGGCTGGCACCTGTACCCCGTCCCGCTGACCCGGCCCGCGGACGACTACCGCACGTACGAAGTCGAGATCACCGAACTGTGCGTACGGCGGGCCCTGACCGAAGAGGAACACGTCCAGGCCGAACAGCGGGCGCAGGAGTTCATCCGGCCCCACGTCGCCGCCCTCCGTGCCGCGCTCCGGGGCCGTTGAGAAGCACGGACGTGGGTTATCCACAGGCTTCAACGCGATCGGCGGTTCCTCCGTACGCTGCTGCCCGAGTCGATCACACGGGGGTGTGCGGGATGCGGTACGGCGTGGTGGTGGAGGAACTCGCGGTGGAGGTCATGGCGCAGCTGCCGGACGACCAGGCCCGCCAGGAGGTGATGGCGCTCGTGGAGGTCGCGCGGATGGATCCGAGGGCCTGGCCCGACGTCCGCGACCCGGGCTCCGTGGAGGAGATCCGGGAAGCGTTCGGACGGCGGTGCTGGATCCAGTTCATGCCGCACGCCGGAGCGATCGAGGTCCGTGACATCGGGTGGGTTGGGCTGACGCCCTGCTGACACGAGATGCCCACGCCGCTGACACGAGGCCGACCGGCCACTGACACGAGAGCGGGACAGCCGCGGTTTCAGCTCAGGCGGTGGCTGAGGAGCGCGAGGCCGGCTGCCGCCGCGCGGTGCTGGTAGGCGCGCAGTCCGGGGGCGCCGGGGGGTGCGGGCTGGCGGGCGTTGCGGTGCCAGTGGCCGGTGAGCGCGGCGAGGAACGCGGTGGTGGTCTCGGGGCTGCTGGCGGTGGCGGGATGGTCGCGGAGCAGCCGGGCGACGTCGGCGGGCGCGTGTCCGGCGAGGATGAGCTGCGGGGCGAGGGAGGCCGCGTCGATGCAGGCCGGGCCGGTGGTGGCGTGTGCCCAGTCCACGAAGGTCACGCCAAGGTGGTGGTCGCGGACCATGTTGTCGGCCCGCAGGTCGCCGTGGACGATGCGGTCACCGTGGGCGAGGCCCGGCCAGGCCGCCTCGAGTTCGGCAAGCTGCTCCAGGCGGTCACGGGCGGCGGGGGCGAGGTCGACAGGCGGGTCGGCGAGTAGTTCGTCCCAGCCGTGCAGGGCCGCCGTGGTGGAGGGCGTGGTGCTCACCGCCGCGACGTACGGGGCTGGGGCGGGGCTGGAGGTGAGCTTGTCCAGCAGAGCCCAGGTCTGTTCGGCGTCGCCGGAGGCTGGGGAGAGGTCGGGGTGCGGGCCGTCCAGGTGGGCGATGACGACGGCGGTCCAATCGGCGGCGCGGTGGATGCCCAGCAGGTCCGGGGCCGGGGTGCCGGGCGGCAGCGAGCCGAGGACAGCGGCCTCGTGGACGTTGGCGTCGGTCAGCGGGTCGTCGTCGGGGGCCGCTTTGACGAAGGCCCGTTGGCCGTCGGCCAGGGTGAGCGCGGCGGCGAGCTGGTGGCCGAAGCCGCCGCCGGGGGTGACCGTGTCGGTGACGGGTGCACCGAGGGCGTCCTCGAGGCGGGCGCGCAGGGGCGTGGGGACGTCGGTCCATTGCAGACGGCCGCTGGTGGGCGGTACAGGCATCGGGGCAGCTTTCAGAGGTCCGGGAAACGGGTGGCGGGGTGATGGGGTGCGCGCCGAGCCGGACCGCGAGTCGGGGCTGAGGAGCGGGGAACCGCTCGCTCAGTGCTCCAGCTCGACGCCGGGCGCTCGTCGCCGCATCACGCGCATTCGCCTGTGTCCTCTGAGTGCAGAAGTGCAAAGGGGCGCCCGTAGGGACGCCCCTCCACTGTAGTGGTGGTGCTGTGTCACGCGCTGCCGATTAGGGGCAGGTGGTGCAGCAGGGACGGCCCGATGCTGGCGGGCTCGGGCAGGAGGTGATCGGCCCCGGCAGCGCGGAGCGCAGCGGGTGGATGCCAGCCCCAGACCGCTCCGAGGGCGACGACGCCGGCGGCGCGGGCCGCGGTCATGTCGGTGGGACTGTCACCGACATACACCGCGCGCTCCGGTGGGACGTCCAGCTGACTCAGGGCAGCGTGCAATCCGTCCGGGGCCGGTTTGGGCCGGGTGTCCTGGCGGGTGATGACGACGTCCAGCAGTTCGGCCACCGCCGGCGGCAGCAGCCACCGCAGGCGGTCGGGATCCTGGAGGGTGACCGCGCCGGTGGCCGTGCCCTGCGCGCGCAGGGCCAGCAGGCCGGAGAGCACGCAGGGGAACGGCTTCACGGGGTTGGCCGACATGGCGCCGTCCCACCAGCGGTCACACGCGTCGTCGGGATCGGCGACGTCCAGGAGCGCCAGGACCTCGATGCGGGGGCGGCGCAGCGCGCCGGGCGGAAGGTCGCCCGGCGTCACGCGCCGCCCGAGAGCGCAGGTGGCGACCGCCGCGAGGGTGGAGCGCACCGCGTCAGCGCTGTCCAGCAGCACTCCGTCCAGGTCGAACAGTGCCGCTTGGCGGGAGTCCGTCACCGGGCACCGTCCGGGTCTCGGACCAGGGCGCGCAGGACCAGGTGGTGGTCGGCGAGCAGGGTGGCTGCGCCCGCGTCCCGGTCCAGGACGCACACGGCTGTGCCGACCAGTGCGCCGCCCATGCGCAGCAGGCGGGCGCTGCGCAGGAGACTGGCGCCGCTGCGGGCGGTGTCGTCCAGCAGGACGGTCCGTCGGCCGCCCAGGTCGGCGCCCTCGATCTGCTGCCACGTGCCGTGTTCCTTGGGCGCCGGGCGTAAGAAGGCGGCGGGCAAACCGGTGTGCAGGGACGCCGCCGTGACCAGCGGCACCCCGGCCAGCGCCGGACCGGCCAGGGCCTCGGTGTCGTCGGGCAGCAGGCCGGCGAGCGCGGCCGCGGTCTCCGTCAGCAGCTCCGGATCACCGGCCAGCCGGTAGGGGTCGAAGTACCTGTCGAGCGTGCCGCCGTCCGGCAGCCGGTAGGGGCCCGGACGGTAAGCGACGCTGGCGATCTTCTCCGCGAACAGGACGGCGGGCAGGGTCATGACGCGCACCGCCCGGCGGCGAGGGCCTTGAGATCGGCGGCGAGGGCTTCGGTGTCGGGGAGTTCGCGCAGGAAGCCCAGCGGCCGGGTGGGCAGCTCGATCAGCCACCCCTCCGCCCGCAGGAACGCGCTCAGGCGGCACGCGGTCGGTCCGAGCAGCCGTACGGGCAGGGAGCGGATCGTGGTCGCGTAGTACAGAGCGGCGGTCAGTTCGTGCAGCGTTCCCACGCCGCCGCCCATCGCGACGACCAGGTCTGCGTCATCGAGGTAGGCGTGCAGCCGGCTGCCCATGGTCGGGGCGTACACGGTGGTGGTGACGTGGGGGTTGAGTGCTCCCCAGTCGGGTCGGTCGGCCAGGGTGATCGCGGTGACCGGTACCTGGTGGCGGGCGGCGCCGCGGGCGGCGGCCTCCATCAGTCCGTTGTAGCCGCCGTGCTTGAGGGCGTATCCGGCGCGGGCCAGTGCGGCGCCGGCCGCCTCCGCCATCGGTTCCTCGCCGTCTGGCGGGACGACCCCGGCGAACAGGGCCACGGTCAGGTCCGTGGCGTGGTCGGTGCTGTTCATGCCAGTCCTTCCTCGTGCTGCTGGTAGGCGCGGTACGCGGTGATCTGGTCGGTCAGCGAGTCGACGGCGTGCGGGGCGATCCGCTGCGCGAGGCGCACGATGCGGTCCAACGCGTCGTCGGCCTGCGCCACGGTGGGGACGGACGGGCTGGTCAGCGCCTTGGTCAGCTCCGTCAGGCACTCCCGGCCGGTGGCGGTCCGGCCGACTTCGTCGGGCAGGTGGTACCAGCCGTGGTGCCGGGAGTGCGGGACCAGCGCGGTGCGGATCACGTCCCGGCAGGTGGCGTTGAGGTCGTGCAGGAGGCCGTAGGCGATGTACTGCTGGCCCCTGGCCAGGCGCTTGCGAAGCATCGCGTGCAGCACCATCGCCTGGACCAGCAGATGACCGCAGTCCGCCGGAGCCTGTGCCGCCCGGGCGAGCTCCTGCGCGGTGCGCTGCTGGGTGTCGGCGTCGGCGAGTTCGTCGGCTCCGGGGCCCTGCCACAGCAGCCGGGGGCCGATCCTGCGGCGCAGCGCTTCGACCGCGCTGGTCGGGCACAGGTACAGATCCAGTTGCAGCAGGTGGCCGTCGTACGGCAGCAGGTAGACGAACCCGGCCCCGCCCAGGTTGCCGACGATGGTGTCCCGCCAGCCCGGCAGCAGGGTGCCGAACGTGGTGGACATCAGCGCGTCCAGGCTGTCCATCAAGGCGGGCAGCCGGTCGTCGCGGACGGCGACGACCAGGTCGACGTCGGATAACCGGTCCGCGGTGCCGGTGGCGAGCGACCCGCGCACCAGCAGGTGCGTCACGGCGGTTGTGGCGGACAGGGCGTGGACCAGGTCGCCCAGGACGGCGAGCTGCGCTGGCCGGTGGGCGTGAGCCAGTTCCTCCAGCGGAGTCAGCTCGGTGGGCGGAAGTACGGCGGTGGGCATGTGCGGTGTCCTCTCGGGTGAAGGGTTCGGGGCTCGGTCAGGGGCGGGCGAGCAGGTGCGCCTTCGCGGCCCGCCACCGGCTCACGTCGGCGTCCGCGCGGCGGGTCGCGTGGAGTTCGGTGATCAGGTCGTACGCGCCGCCCTCCGGCAGGGCGTAGGTGTAGAAGGCGCGCAGCAGCATCTGTTCGGCCGCCTCGGTGAAGCCGAGCTCCGCGAGCTGTCCGGCCCGCTCCAGCAGCCCGGCCCCGTCGGCCTCGGTCATCTCCGGCAGGTCGGCGGCGTCGCCGTCGCGCAGGTGCGGGCGGGTGGCGAGGGTTTGGTAGGCGTCGTCCGCGTAGACGTCGGCGATCAGGTGGATCCGGTCGGGGCCCGTGGTGTTGCACACGCCGTGGGCCTGCGACGGGGTCAGCCGCCACAGGGATCCGGCCGCCATGTGGACCCGGGCCCCGGCGGTGACCAGGACGGCGGAGGGGTTGGTGACGAGCGGGATGTGCAGGCGGTGCCGGTCGGTCTCCCGCAGTTCCGCGTAGTCGCGGTGTTCCCACAGGTAGGAGTGCGGTTCCAGGCGGGCGAGGCGCACGTACATGAAGTTGAGTCCCAGCCCGGCGAGGAACCGCGCGGTGGCCGGCATCTCCTCGAGTAGGGAGGTGGGCTGGGGGCGCCCGTCGCCGATCACGACGTCGTGCGGGTCGCCGCTGTGGTTCAGCAGCGATGTGGTCCACCAGCCGCCGGACTGGTACTCGCCGTACGCGACGACGCCGCGCGTGGGCGCCCCCAGCGCTTCGGCCCGCATCTGCTCGACTGCGGACTCCTCCAGGTCGGCCAGCCGGGCGACCTGATCAAGCACCTCCGCCCGCCCGGGGCCGGCCTGCGCCGCCATGACGGCTGCGGGAAATGTGGTCGCCATCAAGTCCTCCTGACACGTCGTCGAACGCGGCCCTGGCGGGCAGCCGTGCAAGGACACCGCACGGGCGAACTGCCTCCCAGACCATGGGCGTTGCCGCCCGTTGCGGATGGTTGCCGCCCGTTGCCGTTCACCCCGGGCGGCCTTCCCCCGCCCGCCGGGAGCCGGAAGACTGGTGTCGCCCGCGCCCGCGAAAGGGATGGGTCCGTGACCACTGACGCAGCCGAACGCCACCCGCTGGCCTACCTGCTGGCCATACGCGCGACGACCGCGCAGGCGTACCTGCTCCGGGTCGCCGCGCAGCACCAGCGCATGGGGTACGGGCAGATGGCGTACCGCAAGGAGAAGGCGTCCCGGTGGATCGCGGGCATCTACGCCCCCAGCTACCACACCCAGCTCGCCATGGCCGCGCTCGAAAACATCCCGCCTGCGGCGATCCACGCCCACGGCTGGCCTGGCTGGCTGCTGTTAGCCCTGCCGGACCACACCCTCTTCACCCTCCCGTGGACGACCACGGGCGCGGTGCAGGCACTGGAGATCACAGGAGGTCCGGTGGACCGCAGGAAATTTCTGATCACCACATCCGTCACCCTGGGCACCACCGTGGCGCAATGGTCCGCCGCCTCCCCAGCGGGAGCAGCCCCCACCGCGGGCAGCCGGATCGGCGCCGACGTCCCCGATCACTTCGAGCGCCGCCTGGAGAGCCTGCGCCGGCTGGACGACACCGTGGGCTCCGGCGACGTCTACGACGCTGCCCGCACCGAACTCCGCATGATCAGGGCCACGCTGAAGAACGCGTCCTTCGGCGAAGGTGTCGAGCGCCGCTTGTTCGCCGCGGCGGCCGAAGCGTCCCGCAGTGCGGGCTGGACGGCCTACGACAGCGGGAAGGCGGCTGCCGCCGAACGCCACTACTCCACCGCCCTGCGGGCCGCAGCGAGCGCGGACGATCCCGTGGTCGGGGCGAACACCCTCGCCTTCTGGGCGATCCAGCACTACTCGACTGGTGATCCGCGCGGCGCGATCGACCTGGTCGAAGCCGCTCTGTCCCAGGCGCCGAGGGCCGGATCGGCCCGTCTGACGTCCATGCTCCACGCCCGCGCCTGCCGGGCCCACGCACACGCCGGCGACACCCGGGCCGCCGACCGGTCCGCCAACGCCGCCTTGGACGCCTACGAGCACGCCGGACCCATCGAGGACGACCTCCCGTGCGTCTACTGGTACAACCTCGGCGAGGCCCACCAGCTCATCGGGAGCTCCGCCCTCAACCTGGGCAACCCCAAGCGGGCCGTCGTCCACTTCATGGAAGCCTCCGCCGTCCACACCAGCCAGGAGGCGTACAACGGCGACGCCTTCCCCCGCGGCCACGCCATCTACCTGGCCCGGCTCGCCGAAGCCCACCTCAGCCTGGGTGACGTCGACGCCGCTGTGGCCACCGCGCACGACGCCGTCGACCGGATGGGCGGGGTCACCTCCGCGCGCGGCACCAGCACACTCGAAGACCTGCGCAAGAAGCTCGCCCGCCGACGCGGCATCCCCGCCGTCGCCGACTTCCTGGACTACACCGGCACCGAGTGAGCACCCACGGTCCGCCCGCGCGAAGACCGTCGTCGTCGGGGCAGGGTGCGTGTGGTCACTGCGCGACGGCCTCGCTGTCGACCTTCAGGAGCAGCAGGTCGTAGACCGGGCCACCGGGCTCGTTGCGGTACGGGCCCGCGTAGGCGTAGCCGAGGCGTTCGTACAGGGTCCGGCCCGCGGTGTTGCCCGGGCGAACCAGCAGCGAGGCGTAGTCGGGGTCGATGGCCGGTGTGGAGGCGGGAGCCGATGCCCTGGGACTGCCGGGCGGGAGTGACTGCGAGCTCGCACAGGCCCATGAGGCGGCCCGCACGGACCTGTTCGGGGATCTGGGGCAGGAGTTCCGGGCGGGTGTGCACGGGAAGGCGTAGCCGAAGCCGACCATGGAGCCGCTCGCGTAGGCCGCGCCCAGGGTGAAGCCTTCGTGGCGGAGGTGGCTGGTGACCTGCCTGCGCAGCGCGGTGGCAGACAGGCCGTCGGTAGAAGCGCGCGGGGTGTCGACCAGCTCGGGGTGCGCGTCGGACCAGATGTCCGCGATCGTGTCGAGCATCGGCGGGACCTGGCCGGGGCCGTGGGTGCGGATCACGACGTCAATGAGTCTTTGGGCGTGATGGCAGCCGTGTGGACTGCCGCTGCCCTTGCCGCTTGCGCGCTGGCTGTGTCGCTCGTTTGGTTCGCTTGGGCCTCCCGTCGACACCGTGATGGCGGCACCCCTCACTCTCCGGCGGTCCCCTCTCAGGACCGAACCGCACGGCGCCGCCGGGGGCAGCTCGCCCACTAGAATCGAACGAGTGAACGATTCCCGTGATCTGCCGCCTGACCTCCTGCGTCTTCGGACGCTGGAGACCTGGCTGATCCTGACCCTGGACCGGGTGCAGCGGCAGATCGCGGACGCCGAGCGCCAGGAGCAGGAACGCCAGCGCGCCGCCGCCGCCCGGCCGCCGGCCCCCGCCTGGCTCCTGGAGCTCGGTCTCAACCGAGACGCTCCCCCGGTGTACATCCACGAGGGGCACTGCCACATGGCGGGCAAGAGGTCGCACGGCATCACACGGGTGGAGGCGCTGCGCTGGCTCGCCAGCGGTGTGGCCGCCTGCTCGCACTGCCGGGCGGACACAGAGCTCGGCTTCCTCGACGGGTGACTCAGGCGCTGCGGCGAGGCTTCTTCGCGGCGGTCTTCTTGACCGGCTGCTTCTCCGCCGCCGTCTTCCTCTTCGACTTCGGCACCTCGTGCACGTCGGCGTCCTCGCCGCGGGCGGCCTTCGCCTTGGACACGGACTCGGTCAGAGCGGCCATCAGGTCGAGGACCTCGCCCGGCTTCCCAGGCTCCGGGGCGTCCGGGAGCGGCTGGTCCGCCCGCTTCGCCTCGATGATCTTTGCGAGGGCGTCGGTGTAGGCGTCCTCGAACTCAGGGCCGGCGAGGTCATCGCGGCCCATGGTCTCCATCAGCGCCAGCGCGCCCTCGATCTCATCCTCGGCCACTTCCACCGGTGGCGGGAGCAGCTCGCCGGGGTCGCGGACTTCGTCCGGCCAGCGCATCGCGTGCAGCACGATCGCGTCCTCGCGCACCCGCAGCAGGCCCAGGCGCTCACGGCCCGACCAGGCGTACTTGGCGACCGCGACCTTCGCCGAACGCGCCAGGGCCAGGCACAGCAGCTTGTAGGGCTTGGCCGCGACCTGCCCGGCCGGCTGCAGGTAGTAGCCCTCCGCGATCCGGATCGGGTCCACCGACTCCAGCGGCACGAACGCCTCGATCTCGATCGCCTTGGCCGTCGGCAGCGGCAGATCCCGCAGCTCCTCGTCGCTGATCGGGATGACCTGGGTCTTCGTCAGCTCGTAGCCCTTGCCGATCTCCGCCTGAGAGACCTCGCGGTCCTCGATCTCGCACACCTTGCGGGTGCGGATCCGGCCCATGTCCTCCAGGTGGTACTGGTGGAAGTGGATGCTGTGGTCCTCGGTCGCGCTGACCACGTTGATCGGCACCGTGACCAGGCCGAAGCTGATCGCGCCGCTCCAGATTGTTCGGGGCATAGGGCACCTCCGCCGCGGGCCCCGAGCAGGGTCAGCCTATGAGCCGGCCGGGACACCGGCACCTCGACGTCGCGGGCAGACAGGGACACTCTCGGACGCCCGACAGTTCAGCTCCCGGGGGTGCCGAGGGAACGGGTCGCACTGGCGGCCAGCACGGTCGTGGGTGGAGGAATCGCGACGGCATCGGCCGGGATCCTTGATCATCGCCGGTGGAGACGGGGGCGGGGCGATCAGCACATCGAGGACTGCTGTTCGCTCTACGTCTCCTGCCTCTCTGCTCTCGCATCGGCTCGTCGCGCTTGCCGCGTGACCGTGCGCGAGCCGGAACCCCGATCCTCAGCAGCGCAGGCGCGCCGTGTGGGAAGCATTCGAAGCCTGCGCGAGCCTGCGGTACGAGCTGTCGATCTGCGCGCCGCGCCACGTGGTCGAGAAGTCCGACGATGCCTTCCGACGGCTTCGTGACCTGCGCGACGTGGTCGCCGACGGATTCGGTCGAGACAGCAGCGAGTGCGTCACCGGGCGGCTTCGCTATGACCGGGCCTATCAGGGGCTTCGGGATGCCATGCGCAAAGACCTTGGCGCCGATGCCTAGCCTCACATCTGGGCCAACCAGCGGACCATGGCAACGCCGCCGGCGACGAGGGCCCCTGGAGATCTCCTTTCCAGGGGCATGGTCCTGTCGTTCGGGGCACCGCGAGCGCCTCCGGCACGCGCATCCCTCCCCCGCGGAGGATGAAACGGCGCGCCGCCCCAGATGCAGGCAGCGCGCCGTTGAAAGTCATGGCGGTGGCGATCTCCGCATGACGGTCACTGTTGGAGGGTGGGCGGGTCAGTGGCGGCCGCCGCGGCGGTGGCCCCAGGACTCGTCGTCGACGAGGCGGCCGCGGTCGTCGCGCAGGGTGGCGGTGTCGTAGTCGTTGTTCCACACGTAGGCGCGGCGGTCCTGGTAGAGGTCGGTGCGGGTGTCGCGGC
>NZ_JBEPBI010000104.1:0-25578 GCF_040299045.1 Streptomyces sp. NPDC001027 | reverse complement strand
CCCCGGCCCCGGCCGGTCCCGGCCCCGTCCCGTCCCGGCCCCGGCCCGGCCGGGGCGCGGCCCCGGCCAGGGCCCGGCTCATTCCCGGCCGCGGGCGGGGGCGCAGGCGCGGAAGCGGCGGAGCAATTCCCGGCCGGGCGGGCTCTCGGCCTCGAAGTCCTGGAACCGCAGGTCCTCCGGCACGTTCACGCTCCGGCCCTGGACGCGGGCGCCGTTGCAGCGGAAGCAGAACGCGATCTCCAGGAGCGGCTCGGGGTCGACGGCGTCGTGCAGCCGCAGGCCCCAGCCCGGGACGAAGCAGCGGTAGCGCGGGCTGTCGGGCAGAGCGCCGACCAGCGCCAGGGCCTGCGCCGCCTCGTCCCCGACCCACACGTCGACCACCTCGCCCGCGAGGCCGTGCGCCGTGAAGGGCCTGGCGGCGTCCGACAGCCGGACGACCTCGAGGAGTTCGGCGCGCCCGCAGTCGGCGGGAAGCCTCACCCCTGCGGGCCGCCGGACGACGCCGGCTGCGCCTGTGCCTGTGCTTCGCCCGCAGCAGCCGCCTGGGCTGCCTGTGCTTCGCCCGCAGCAGCCGTCTGGGCTGCCTGTGCCTCGCCCGCAGCAGCCGCCTGCCCGGCGGTCCGGGCCGACGGCTCCTCGCCCGCGGCGCCCTGCCGTCCGGCCCGAGCCGTCCGCTGCTCGTCGGACGCCGCTCGCGGCGCCCCCGAGGACCCGCGCACCATCAACTCGCCCCGCACCATGGCGATCCCGCCGGGCGGCGGCTCCTCGCGGCCCATGGCGATGCGGCCCGCCCGTGCTCCCGCCTCGGCCAGCGGCAGCCGCACGGTCGTCAGGGACGGCACCACGTCGATGCTGAAGGGCAGGTCGTCGAAGCCGGCCACCGAGACGTCGTCCGGGATGCGCAGGCCCGAGTCGCGCAGGGCGGCGCAGGCGCCGAGGGCGACGGAGTCGTTGGCCGCCACCACGGCCGTCAGCGACGGGTCCCGGCGCAGCAGCTCCAGCGTCGCCTCGTAGCCCGCCCGCCGGTCGTAGGGCCCGTGCACGGTCCAGCGCGGGTCCTCCTCGACGCCGGCCGCGGCCAGCGCCTCCCGGTGGCCCTCCAGCCGGTGCCGGGTGGTCGTGCGCTCCTCGGGCCCGGCGATGTAGCCGAGTCGGCGGTGTCCGAGGCCGAGGAGGTGCTCGGTCAGCTCCCGCCCGCCTCCGCGGTTGTCGAAGGTCAGCGCGATCGCCGTGGTGTCCGGCGCCGGCGGGCGCCCGCACAGCACCACGCGGGTGCCCGCCTCGCCGAGCTTGCGCAGCTTGGCCGCGACCGCCGTCGCGTGCGGCTCGTTCTCCACGGCCCCGCCGGTCAGCACGACGGCCGCGGCGCGCTGACGCTGGAGCAGCGTCAGATAGGTCAGCTCCCGTTCCGGCGAGCCCCCGGTGTTGCAGACCACCGCGAGCCGTTCGCCCCCGGCCCGGCCGCCCGGCCCCCCGATCTCCGACTGGATCGCGCTCGCCATGATCCCGAAGAAGGGGTCCGCGATGTCGTTCACCAGGATGCCCACGAGGTCGGAGGTCGCCGCCGCCAGCGCGCTCGCCGGTCCGTTCAGCACGTAGTCCAGCTCGTCGACCGCTCGCAGCACCCGCTCCCGGGTGGAAGCGGCGACGGGGTAGTTGCCGTTCAGCACGCGCGACACCGTCGCGGGCGAGACCTGCGCGCGGGCCGCCACGTCCGCCAGGGTCACCGTCATCTCGTCAGTCCTCCGGTCACGCATCTCGTCGTACGTCGTCATCCGCCCTGGTGGACCGCGGTGTGGTGAGCGCGGTTCCGGGCGTGTCGAGCAGACCTTACGGCCCCGAACCCCCGTTGTTCGCCCCCTCGAACAACTCGGGATGGACACGGTCTTGTCCGGACCACCGGTCAGAGGCTAGCTTCTTCCTGTATAGAAAGCGCTTGCTGTAACGCTGATCAGGAATGAGGCGTACGCGGCGCGCACAACCGCGTACGGAACGCGCAGGCACGCTGCGCACGACGCCTACGAAGGGATCGACGTGACACGCAAGACGGTGCGTATCGCCATGAACGGCGTGACCGGGCGCATGGGCTACCGCCAGCACCTGGTCCGCTCCATCCTGGCCCTCCGCGAACAGGGCGGCCTCGACCTCGGCGACGGCACCGTGCTGTGGCCGGAACCCGTCCTCGTCGGCCGACGGGAACACGCCCTGAAGACTCTCGCCGAGCAGCACGGCCTGGACCCGCAGAACGTCTCCACCGACCTCGACGCGGTCCTCGCCGACCCGACCGTCGAGATCTACTTCGACGCCCAGGTCACCTCCGCCCGCGAGGAGGCGATCAGGAAGGCGGTCGCCGCCGGCAAGCACATCTACACCGAGAAGCCCACCGCCACCGGTCTCGACGGCGCCCTGGAGCTGGCCCGGCTGGCCACCGCCGCGGGCGTCAAGCACGGCGTCGTCCAGGACAAGCTGTTCCTGCCGGGCCTGCTCAAGCTCAAGCGCCTCATCGACGGCGGCTTCTTCGGCCGGATCCTCTCCATCCGCGGCGAGTTCGGCTACTGGGTCTTCGAGGGCGACTGGCAGGCCGCCCAGCGCCCCTCCTGGAACTACCGCGCGGAGGACGGCGGCGGCATCGTCGTCGACATGTTCCCGCACTGGGAGTACGTCCTGCACGAGCTGTTCGGCCGGGTGAAGTCCGTCCAGGCGCTCACCGCCACCCACGTCCCGCAGCGCTGGGACGAGCAGGGCAAGCCCTACGACGCCACCGCCGACGACGCCGCCTACGGCGTCTTCGAACTCGAAGGCGGCGCCATCGCGCAGATCAACTCCTCCTGGACGGTCCGCGTGAACCGCGACGAGCTCGTCGAGTTCCAGGTCGACGGCACCGAGGGCTCGGCCGTCGCCGGGCTGCGCAACTGCCGGGTCCAGCACCGCTCCGCGACCCCCAAGCCGGTCTGGAACCCGGACATCCCCGCCACCGAGGTCTTCCGCGACCAGTGGCAGGAGGTCCCCGACAACGGCGAGTTCGACAACGGCTTCAAGGCGCAGTGGGAGCTGTTCCTCAAGCACGTCTACGCCGACGCCCCCTACCACTGGGACCTGCTGGCCGGCGCCCGCGGCGTCCAGCTCGCCGAGCTCGGTCTGAAGTCCTCCGCCGAGGGCCGCCGCCTCGAGGTCCCGGAGGTCACGCTGTGACCCTCCAGCTGCCCGACGCGAGCGGCGCCCTGCGGACCTACGAACCCCGCACCGAGCCGCTCGCCCTCACCGCCGGCGCGCCCTTCACCTCCCGCACGGTCTACTCGGCGGCGCACGTCGTCGCCGACCCGTTCGCGGACGTCTCGCCGGACTCGCCCGCCGCCGTCGACTGGGACGCCACCCTCGCCTTCCGCCGCCACCTGTGGTCCCACGGGCTCGGCGTCGCCGAGGCGATGGACACCGCCCAGCGCGGCATGGGCCTGGACTGGGCGGGCGCGGCAGAACTGATCCGCCGCTCCGCCGCCGAGGCCAAGGCCGTCGGCGGGCGCGTCGCCTGCGGCGTCGGCACCGACCAGCTCACCGCCGGCGGGACGCTCGCCGAGGTCCGCGCGGCCTACGAGGAGCAGCTCGCCCTCGTCGAGGCGTCCGGCGCGCGCTCCATCCTGATGGCTTCGCGCGCCCTGGCCGCGGCGGCGACCGGCCCCGAGGACTACCTCGACGTCTACGGCCACCTGCTGCGGCAGGCCTCCGAGCCGGTGATCCTGCACTGGCTGGGCCCGATGTTCGACCCGGCGCTGGACGGCTACTGGGGCTCGTCCGACCTGGACGCGGCCACGGACACCTTCCTCGAGGTCATCGCCGCCCACCCCGACAAGGTGGAGGGCATCAAGGTCTCGCTGCTGGACGCCGGACGCGAGATCGACATCCGGCGCAGGCTGCCGCAGGGCGTGCGCTGCTACACCGGCGACGACTTCAACTACCCGGAGCTGATCGCGGGCGACGAGCAGGGCTTCAGCCACGCCCTCCTCGGCATCTTCGACCCGCTGGGCCCGCTGGCGGCGGAGGCGGTCCGCGTCCTCGACACGGGCGACAAGGCCGGTTTCCGCGCTCTCCTCGACCCCACGGTCGAGCTCTCCCGCCACCTCTTCCAGACGCCCACCCGCTTCTACAAGACGGGCGTGGTGTTCCTGGCCTGGCTGGCGGGACACCAGTCGCACTTCACGATGGTCGGCGGACTGCAGTCGGCCCGCTCCCTCCCGCACTTCGCCCGCGCCTACGAACTCGCCGACGGCCTCGGCCTGTTCCCCGACCCGAAGCTGGCGGAGGAACGCATGAAGAACCTGCTGTCGCTGTACGGGGTGAACCAGTGAGCGCTTCCGGGGACCTGTCCCGCTTCTCGATCAACCAGATGACGGTGAAGCAGCTGTCGCTGCCCGAACTGGTCGCCGCCTGCGGCGACCTGGGCGTGACGAACGTCGGCCTGTGGCGCGAGCCGGTGCAGACGTACGGCGTGGAGTCGACCGCGAAGCTGGTCCGCGACGCGGGCCTGACGGTGACGACGCTGTGCCGGGGAGGCTTCCTCACGGCGATCGACCCGGCCGAGCGGACGGCGGCCCTCGCCGACAACCGGCGGGCGGTCGACGAGGCGGCGGCGCTCGGCACCGAGGTGCTCGTCCTGGTCTCCGGCGGCCTGCCCGCCGGCTCCAAGGACCTGCACGGCGCCCGCGAACGCATCGCGGACGCCCTCGCCGAACTCGGCCCGTACGCCGAGGAGCACGGGGTGAAGCTGGCCATCGAGCCGCTGCACCCCATGTACGCCGCCGACCGCTGCGTGGTCTCGACGCTCGCCCAGGCGCTCGACCTGGCCGAACGCTTCCCGGCCCACCAGGTCGGCGTCACCGTCGACACGTACCACATCTGGTGGGACGACCATGCCCCCGCCCAGATCGCCCGGGCGGGCGCGGGCGGCCGCATCCACACCTTCCAGCTCGCCGACTGGACGACGCCGCTGCCCGAGGGCGTGCTGAACGGCCGCGGCCAGATCGGCGACGGCGCGATCGACATGCGCGAGTGGCAGGGCTACGTCGAGGCAGCGGGCTACACCGGCGCCGTCGAGGTCGAGCTGTTCAACGACGGCCTGTGGGCGAGGGACGGCAGGGAGGTGCTCGCCGAGACCGCGGAACGCTTCGTGCAGCACACGGCGAACTGACGCGCGGCGGCCCGCCCGCCTCCGCCGCGGGCGGGCCGACCTCGGCCGTAGGATCGGGCACGACACCCGAACGAACGGACGCCGACGCCCATGTACGTCAGCCGGATCATCGTGCAGGACATCAAGTCCTTTCACGGTCCCCGCGAGGTGGACCTCACTCTGACCCGCCCCGACGGCAGCCACGCCGGGTGGACGGTCCTCGCCGGGCGCAACGGCTCGGGCAAGACGACGCTGTTGCGGGCCATGGCACTGGCGCTCAGTGGGCCCGCGGTGGCACGGGGCCTGGTGCCGGGCTTCGAGAACTGGGTGACCGAGCACAGCACCGCGGGGCAGGTCAAGGTCGAGATCGTCCGGGACGCGAGCCACGACCGTTTCTCGCAGGGCCGCCCCCCTGCCGGCGCGGTCCCGGCCGGACTCCGCTGGACCACGCCCCGAGACGGGTCGGCCGGCAAGGCGCCCGTGCGCAGAGGCGTCCTTCCCGGGCTGCAGGAGATCAGGTACACCAAGGCGCAGACCAGCATCGCCCGTCGTGGTCCGTGGGCGGACAACCCCGCGGGCTGGTTCAGCGCGGCCTACGGGCCGTTCCGACGGATGGCGGGTGGTTCCGGCGAGGTGCAGCGGCTGATGCTGACCTCCGGGCCGGTGGCCAGGCATGCGAGCCTCTTCCACGAGGACGCCTCGCTCGCCGAAGGCGTCGCCTGGTTGATCGAGCAGCATCTGCGCGCACTGGAACGCCGCCCGGGCGCCGCCAGGTTGAAGCGGTTCGCACTGGCACTCCTCGGAGACGGACTCCTGCCGGACGGGTACCAGATCGTCGACGTCGACTCCGACGGCCTGTGGGTGGAGCGGCACGGCAGCCGTTTTCCGATGCGGGAGATGAGCGACGGATTCCGTACCGTGGCCGCTCTGGTCGTCGACATCCTCAAGCAGTTGCACGACGCGTTCGGCGCCGACCTGTGGGAGTCCGAGCTCACGGACGTCGGCGCCGGTCCGATGCGTCTGATGACGCCAGGCGTCGTCATCATCGACGAGATCGACGCCCATCTGCACGTCTCCTGGCAGCGCCGTATCGGCCCGTGGCTGACCTCCCACTTCCCTCGCATCCAGTTCATCGTCACCACGCACAGCCCCTACATCTGCCAGGCCGCTGATCCCGGCGGTCTGATCAGGCTGCCCGGCGTGGACGAGGCCCTCCCCCCCGAGGTCATCGACCAGGACCTGTACGACCGGGTGGTGTACGGCAGCGGCGACGACGCGGTCCTCTCGGACCTGTTCGGACTGGACACCCCTTACTCGGAGCGCGCCGAACGGGCCAGGGCCGAGTTCGTGGACCTGGAGGCGCAGATCTACGACGGGGCCGGGTCCCGCGAGTCGCTCGCCCGCTACAAGGAACTGAAGGCGCGGCTCGCGAGTTCGCCGGCGGCTCGCGTGAACGAGGTGTCGGCCCACCTCCGTCGACTGGCGGAGGAGATCGCCGAGGACGCCGAGGACACGAAGGACGCACAGGAGTGATCCGCCTGCGCCGTGCCGTCCTTCCGGCGGACACGACGGAACGACTGGCCCGCTACACCTCCGAGATCGGGCAGCGGGCCACGGAGAAGGAACGCAAGGACCGCGCGAAGGAACTCTGGGCCAATCGCCGACAGGTCCGTCCCGCACTCGTCGCGGGGCTCGCGGAGATGGCCCCCGGCCGCGAACGCTGCATGTACTGCGGTGACAGCCAGGGCACCGACATCGACCACTTCGAGCCGAAGAGCCTCGCTCCGCTGCGCACCTTCGACTGGCTGAACCATCTGCTGGCCTGCTCGTTCTGCAACAGCAACCAGAAGCGGAACCTCTTCCCCACCGCGGCCGACGGCAGCCCGCTGCTCGTCGACCCGTCAGCCGAGGACCCGTTGGACCATCTGCGGCTGGTGCTCCCACTCGGCACGTACCGGGGCCTGACCGACCGAGGGGAGGCCTGTATCGAGGTGTTCGGCCTGAACGCGAGAGCGGTCCTGGTGGAGGGACGCAGGGACGCCTACGCGACGGCCAGGCACTCCATCGAGCTGTGGCGCACAGCCATGGACAAGGGGCAGCGTGACAAGGCGACGGAGATCGTCCGGGTCACCTGGAACCGTCCCCTCATCGACGTGCTGGTCGCCATGTTCCATCAGTCCGGCCATCCGGCGGCCGATGCCCTGTTCGCGGGGGAGGAGGAGACCCTCGGCCTCCTCCTCGACGCCGAACTGCGTTCCGCGTTCCTGCACTTCAGGGGCCTCAGCTACTGACACGCCCGCAGTGGGCGCGTCCGCCCGCTGTTCCTAGGGCTCCCTGTCCGCCGCGATGATGCCGACGCACTCCTCGAGCGCGGCGTGCAGCGACGGCACGAACGCGGCGAGTTCGGCCTCCGACGACCTGCCCGCCTCCAGCACGGCCCCGACGACCGTCACCAGGACGGCGGAGGCCCTCATCGCGTGCGCGTCGGCCAGGTCCTCCAGCACACCGCCGGGACGCGCGAGCACGAACGCCTCCTTGCCGGTGGCGGGGTCGACTCCGACGCTGCGGAATCGCCGCGCGCTCACGCGGCGGCCTCCACGGGGACGTAGTCCTGCCCCATGGTGGCGAGGACCGCCGCGCGCCGCCGCTCCCGCTGGACGTGCCTGCGGTCCAGGGCGTCGCGTTCGCATTCCCAGGCGGCGAGGTACGGCCTGACCAGGGGCAGGCCGTCGGCGAGGAGCACGTCCGCGGGACACGGCTGCGTCCGGCGCGGGGGCATGCACGGCGGAGCGGTCCGGAACACCGGGCCGCCGGGGGCGCGGTGCGCTCCGCGGGGCGGCAGGAAGAGGCTCAGGATCGCGGCAAGTAGGCTGCGCACAGGTCGACTCCTAGCGTCGGCTGAGCCCCGGCACGGAAGCTTTCACCTTCCCGCCGGGGCGCTTTCGTCGGCCATGGTATCTCCTTGTATCGACTCGTCGCGATACGTATCCCGAAGAGTGTGTATCGCTCCCCTTGCTTAGCGTCGTCTCCATGAACCCAGACGCGGAGATCGATCACGGAGCGCCCCTGACGCCGTACCGGCAGCTGGCCGAGATTCTGCGTGCGCAGGTGAGGCGCGGTGACTGGCAGCCCGGGCGGATGCTGCCGAGTGAGGCTCAGCTCGTGCAGCGGTACGGCATCGCACGGACCACCGTGCGACGGGGGCTCGGCCTCCTGGCCGACGAGGGCTGGGTATACGCCGTCCCCCAGCGGGGATGGTTCGTCTCCGACCCCCTGCCGCCCGCCGCCTAGCCGGGTGAGGCCAAGGGGGCCCTTGCCCCTCGGGAGCCCAGCTCGCTCATGGCCGTGGTAGGTAGCGGCGACCAGTAGCGCTAAGTAGTGCGCGCGGTGGAAGGTAGCGGCATACGGTCGGCAGGTGGACAAGATCAGCCCCGATTCGCCGCAGTACGTCTATGAACAGCTCGCCGCGATCGTCGAACGGAAGATCCGTGCCGGTGAGTACCCGCCGGGCACGAGGCTGCCGGGCGAACTGACCATGACGCATGAGTACAAGGTCGGTCCGGGCACGGTGCGCCGCGCTCTGGACATCCTTCGGGAGAGGGGGCTGGTGGTGACCGTCCGGGCTCGGGGTTCGTTCGTCGCCGACCCCCTGCCGCCCGCCGCCGAGATGTGACGAAGGGGCCGCCCCTCCGCGGATGTGCGCGGACGGGCGGCCCCGGCGGTGGCCGGCGACGGGTCGGGTCAGTTCGGCAGGCGGTCCATCAGCCAGGTGCAGAGTTCAGCGGTGATCGCCGTGTGCGCGGTGGTCGTCGACGAGCAGAGGAAGTCGTCCAGCTCGCTCTCCTCCGGGGACAGCCGGTCGATGTTCGTGTACAGGTCTTTCTGCGTCTCGACGTCGCGGACGGCGACGGCGCTCACCGACGCGACGAAGCACACGTCCTCGTGCCTCAGGTCCACCGTGCCGCCGAGCTTGCGCAGGGTGTCCGCGAGGATCCCGTAGGTGTGCAGGGTGCCGCCGGGCGCGCCGTCCACCTCGGGGAAGCCGTTGGTGGTGATGGTCTTGTCGGCCTTGGGGAAGCGGCGGTTGAGATACGCGGCCGTCACGTCGTCGCCCTGGGCCTGGATGTAGAAGGTGGTGCCGGGGTAGATGCCGTCCACCCGCAGGGCGACCTCGCCGGGGTGCACGTCGGGCAGGCCGACGCCGTCGCCGCGGCCGTTGGCGAGGCCGATCAGACGGGGGATCCGCGGCCACCCGCCGACCCGCTCCAGCTCGGCCAGGAACTCCGTGCGCTCCGGGGCGACGCCGATCTTGCCGGTCTCCTCGTCGTAGTGACGCCAGAGCATCTGACGGGCCGCCGGGCTGTCCATCTGCCGTGCGAAGTCGTTCGGGAAGGGGATGAAGTACGAGAACGCCTGCACGCCGACGGGGATGGAGGCGCCGCGGTGGGGGCTGTCGTAGGAGAAGTACAGCGCGGTCCGGTGGTCGATCCGCTCGTGCTCCATCGCGGCCAGCGCGTAGCGGGTGACGATGCCGCCCATGCTGAACCCGCCGACGGTGAGCCGGGCGTCGCCGACCTGCCGGGCGACGGCCTCCATGACGGCGGCCTTGGCCGCCTGCGCGTTGTCCAGGATGGACGCGCTGCGCTCCTCGAAGCCGAGCAGGATCACGTCCCGGCCGCTGCGGCGCAGCTCGCTGATGAACGCGAAGTCGCCGCCCTCCAGCCCCTGGTAGAGCTTGTCGAGCTCGCTCCGGCCGAGGTTGAAACCGTCGGCCATGATCACGGGACGGACGAGTCCGTGGGTGTTGTTGCCCTCGCCCGGGAAGACCCAGGCGAAGCCGTTCGGCAGGGGCCATTCCTCGTGTTCGGGAATGTCCACCGGGGCTGGGGACTCGCTCAGCGGGGCGCCGAGGGTGAACTCGCCGATGTTGGGCTCGGCTGTTTCCGACATGGTCGTGCTCCTTGTGGGAGGGGTGGGGGACGACCACATCATGAGGGGCGATTTCGCCGGATCACCCGTTTGACCTGCGGGGTTCAGCACAAGGGATGCAAAGCGCACGGCAGATGTTTGATGCGCTTGGCATGTGCCACTGGCTTGTTTCGTTCGCTCTGTCGTTCCCTTCGCATCCTCCTTGCATGCCGGACGCCCTTCTCGCCGCGTCCTAGAAGAACACCCCGCACCGGAGCAGGACGTTCGCGTACGGCCGCGCCTCACCCGTGCGCACCACCAGCCGCGCCCCGGCCGACAGCCTCTTCAACTCCTCGTGCGGCACCAGGGCCAGCTCGGGGAAGCGCCCGTCCAGCAGGTCGGCCGCCGCCGGGTTCGCCTCCCTGACCTCCGACGCCGCCGTCGCCCCCTCCACGACCAGCTCGTCCAGCAGCCCGTCGACCACCTCCGCGAACGAGGGCACCCCCGCCCGGAACGCCAGGTCGACGACCCGGGGCCCGTCCGGTATCGGCATGCCGGCGTCGCACACCAGCACCCCGTCTCCGTGCCCCAACTCGGCCAGCGCACCGGCGAGATGACGGTTGAGAATCCCGGCCTTCCTCACAGCGCCCCGACCTCGTCCGCCGTCGGGAACGACTCCTGCGCGCCCCGCCGGGTCACGGCGACCGCCCCGACCCGCGCCGCGTACGCCGCGGCCTCGGCCAGGGAGGCGCCCGTGCCCAGCTTCCACGCCAGCGCAGCCGTGAAGGAGTCGCCCGCGCCCGTCGTGTCGACGGCGTCCACCTGCACCGGCCCCACCCGCTCGACGCCGCCGTCCGCCGACGCCGTCAGCGCGCCCTGCGCCCCCAGGGTCACCACCACCGACTTCGGCCCCTTCGCGAGCAGCAGCCGGGCCCAGCCCTCCGGCGACTCGCCGGCGGCGGCCTCGCCGAGGATCACCTTCGCCTCGTGCTCGTTGACGATCAGCGTGTCGCAGGCCGCGAGCAGCACGGCGGGCAGCGGACGCGGCGGGGAGGGGTTCAGCACGAAGAGGCTGCCCGGCGCCCGGCCCGTCGCCGCCGCCACGACCGTCTCCAGCGGGATCTCCAGCTGCGCCGAGACCACCCGGGAGCTGCGCAGGAGTCCGGTCGCGGCCTGCACGTCCTCGGGGGTCAGTCGTCCGTTCGCGCCCGGCGACACCACGATGCTGTTGTCGCCCGACGGGTCCACGGTGATCAGCGCGACGCCGGTGGGCGCCCCGCCCACCAGGACGCCCGCCGTGTCGACCCCGGCCGCCCGCTGCGAGTCGAGCAGCAGTCGGCCGTGCGCGTCGTCGCCGACCCGGGCCAGCAGGGCCGTGCGCGCGCCGAGACGGGCCGCGGCGACGGCCTGGTTGGCGCCCTTGCCGCCGGGGTGGACGGCCAGGTCGGAACCGAGCACCGTCTCCCCGGCCGCGGGCCTGCGCTCGACGTCGATCACCAGGTCGGCGTTGGCCGACCCCACGACCAGGAGGTCGTAGTCGTACATGGAAGAACTCCCCTGAAACGTGACGTGAGGCGGGCGGTCCCGACAAGGGGCGCCGCCCGCCTTCGTGCTCGGTGTCAGCCGCTGAAGCCGGCCACGTTCTCCTTCGTGACCACCTTCACCGGCACCTTCACCGTCTCCTCGACCTTCTTGCCCTGCAGCGCCCGCACCGCGTTGTCCACGGCGATCTTGCCGAGCTGCGACGGCTGCTGCGCCACGGACGCGTACAGCGTGCCCTGTTCAACGGCTTTCAGCCCGTCCGGAGTTCCGTCGAAGCCGACGACCTGGACCGACGTGCCGGCCTTCGCGCCGAGCGCCTTGATCGCGCCGAGCGCCATCTCGTCGTTGGCGGCGACGACGCCCTGGACGTCCGGGTGCGCCTGGAGCAGGTTCGACATCACGTCGAGACCCTTGGTGCGGTCGAAGTCGGCCGGCTGCTGGGCGAGCACCTGGATGCCGGGGTAGGCCTTCAGCCCCTTGGCGAAGCCCTCCGCCCGCTCTCGGGCCGCCGACGTGCCGGCCTGGCCCTGCAGGATCACGATCTTGCCGGTGCCGCCCAGCTTCTCGGCGACCGTCTTCGCGGCCAACTCGCCGCCCGCCACGTTGTCGGAGGCGACCAGCGCGTCCACCGAGGCCTTGTTGACGCCCCGGTCGACCGCGATGACCGGGATCTTCGCCTTGTCGGCGGCCTTCACCGAGTTGCCGGCCGCGTCCGAGTCCACCGGGTTGACGATGATCGAGTCGAGGCCCGAACCGGTGAAGTTCTGCAGCTGGTTGGCCTGCTGCGAGGCGTCGTTCTGCGCGTCGGTGACCGTCAGGTCGACGCCCAGCTTCTTCGCCTCGGCCTTCGCGCCCGCCTGGATCTGCACGAAGAACGGGTTGTTCAGGGTGGACAGCGCCAGACCGATCCGCGGGTTCGCGGTCGACGAACCGCCGCCGTGCAGGAACGAGGTCGCGCCCACGACGGCCACGGTGACGACCGCCGCGAGTCCGTACGTCGCCGCCTGCCGGCCCTTGCTCCCGCCGGAGCCGGTCCCGGCGGCCGCCGGGGTCGCCCCCGCCTTGCGGCGGACGGTGTCGAGGAGCACCGCCAGCGCGATGACCACGCCGATGACGACCTGCTGCCAGAACGCGGAGACGGACAGCAGGTTCAGGCCGTTGCGCAGCACCGCGAGGATCAGCGCGCCGATCAGCGTGCCGGACGCCTTGCCCGTGCCGCCCGCGAGGGAGGCGCCGCCGATGACGACCGCGGCGATCGCGTCCAGCTCGTAACCGTCGGCGGCCTGAGGCTGCGCCGAGGACAGCCGGGCGGCGAGCACGACGCCCGCCACGGCCGCGAACACCCCGGACAGCGCGTAGATCGCGAGCTTCTGCTTCTTCACCCGCAGACCCGACAGCCGGGCCGCCTCCTCGTTGCCGCCGATCGCGTACATCGAACGCCCGATGTAGGTGCGGCCGAGCACGAACGCGGCGAGCAGACCCATCACGATCATGACGAGCACCGGCGCCGGCAGCCAGCCGCCGAGGGTGTCGCCGAGGTGCGAGACCGAGTCGGGGAAGGGGATCGGGGAGCCCTCGGAGATCACCAGCGACAGACCGCGCGCCACGGACAGCATCGCGAGCGTCGCGATGAACGGCGGCAGTTTGCCGTACGCGATGAGGAAACCGTTCACCAGACCGGCCGCGATGCCGGTGACGACGGCCAGCGCCACCGCCAGGACCACCGGCACGCCGTGCTGGGTCGCGCTCCAGGCGAGCACGGTGGCCGAAAGCGCCGCCACCGAGCCGACCGACAGGTCGATGCCCGCCGCGACGATCACGAAGGTCACGCCGAAGGCGAGGACGGCGGTCACGGCCGCCTGGACGCCCACGTTGAGCAGGTTGTCCGTGGTCAGGAAGTCGCCCGACAGCGCCGACATGGCGATGACGAGGACGATCAGCGCGGTGAGGGCGCCGTTGTCGAGGAGCAGACGGCGGACCGCCGCGGCGCCGCCACCGGCGCCCGTCGAGCTCAGATGCGTGTCAGCGGCCACGGCCGGCCTCCGGTTCGGTGGTAGGGGAAGAGTCGGTGGAGAGAGAGCCGGTCGAGGGGATGCCGGTCGAGGCGGAGCCAGGGGAGAGGGCGCCGGGGGCGGCGGATGCGTCGGCCGCCGCGGGAGCGCTCACCGCGAGGGCCATGACGGCGTCCTGCGTGGCCTCCTCGGCGGAGAGCCGGCCGGCGACGCGGCCCTGGGCCATCACCAGCACCCGGTCGCTCATGCCGAGCACCTCGGGCAGGTCGCTGGAGACCATCAGGACGGCGGCGCCGGCGGCCGTCAGTTCGTTGATCAGCTGGTAGATCTCGACCTTGGCGCCGACGTCGATCCCGCGCGTCGGCTCGTCGAGGATCAGCACCCTGGTGTCGGCCAGCAGCCACTTTCCGATGACGACCTTCTGCTGGTTGCCGCCGGACAGCGTGCGCACCTGCTGGTGGAGTCCGGCCATCCGCACCCCGAGCTGCCCGGCGATCCGCGCCGCCGCCTCCCGCTGGCCCTTCAGGTCGACCAGCCCGCCGCGGGTCGCGGCCCGCATGGTGACGAGCCCGAGGTTCTCCTCGACCGACTGGTCGAGCACCAGCCCCTGGCCCTTGCGGTCCTCGGGCACCAGCCCGACGCCGGCCGCCATCGCGGCGTTCACGTCGTGCCGCGGCAGCGTCGCGCCGTCGACCCGCACGGCTCCTCCGTCGTACGGGTCCGCTCCGAAGACGGCCCGCACGACCTCGGTGCGTCCGGCTCCGACCAGCCCGGCGATGCCGACGACCTCGCCGGCGCGCACCTCGAAGCTGACGTCGTGGAAGACGCCGTCCCGGGTCAGACCCTCGACGGACAGCAGCGCCGGCCCTGGCTCGGCGCGCTCCCTCGGGTACTGCTGCTCTATGGAGCGGCCCACCATGAGCCGGACCAGCTCGTCCTCCGGCGTGTCGGCGGGCGCCTGTCCCACCGACCGGCCGTCGCGCAGGACGGTGACCCGGTCGCCGAGAGCGGCGATCTCCTCCAGGTGGTGCGTGATGAACACGATGCCCACGCCGTCCTCGCGCAGCCTGCGCACGATGGCGAAGAGCTTGTCGACCTCCTCGGAGGTCAGCACGGCGGTCGGCTCGTCCATGATCAGCACGCGTGCGTCCAGGCTGAGCGCCTTGGCGATCTCGACCATCTGCAGTCGGGCGATGCCCAGTTCCCGCACGCGCGCGCGGGGCGAGACGTTCACGCCCACCCGCTCCAGCAGGACGGCCGCCTCGGCCTCCATCCGCCCCCGGTCGATCATCCCGAACCGGCGCGGCTGCCGTCCGAGGAAGATGTTCTCGGCGACCGTCAGATCGGGGACGAGGTTGAACTCCTGGTAGATGGTGGCGATCCCGAGGCGTTCGGCGTCCTGGGCGCCGTGGATGCGCACCTCCTCGCCGCCGGCCAGGATCCGCCCGGCGTCGGGCCGGTAGGCGCCGGAGAGCATCTTGATGAGGGTGCTCTTGCCCGCGCCGTTCTCGCCGAGCAGCACGTGCACCTCGCCCCGCCGCAGGTCGAAGTCGACGCTGTCGAGCGCGACCACGCCGGGGAAGGTCTTGCGTATGCCCTCGATGCGCAGCAACTCGTCCGGGTCGCTCACGTCTGGCTCCTGTTCGTTACGGGGGACGGCTCCTGGGAGGCGGGGAACTCCTCCCGGGCGGGCGGCTCCTGAGGCGCGGGCTCGCCGCACGAGCGGCGCACCACGAGCCGGGCCGGCAGCGTGACGGACTGCGGGGGCCGACCCTCGATGCGGTCGACGAGCGCCCGCACGGCGGCCCGTCCCAGTTCCCCGGTCGGCTGGGCGATCGCGGTGACCGGCGGGTCGGTGTGCACGAACCACGGGATGTCGTCGAACGCGGCGAGCGCCACGTCGTCCGGAACGCGCAGCCCGCGCGCGCGTACGGCGTCCAGCGCGCCCAGCGCCATCAGGTTGTCGGTGGCGAACACGACCTCGGGCGGCTCGGGCAGGTCGAGGAAGCCCTCGGTGACCCGGCGCCCGCTCTCCGCCTTGAAGTCGCCCTGCCCGATGTAGACGTCGGGCAGGGGCAGGCCGTACTCGGCCAGGGCGGCCCGGAAGGCGTCGACGCGCTCGCTGCCGGTGGTGGTGGCCGCCGGGCCCGCGATGACGGCGAGCCGGCGGTGTCCGAGCCCGTGCAGATGCCTCACGAGGTCGCGCACGGCGGCGCCTCCGTCCGCCCGCACCACGGGCACGTCGACGCCCGGGATCCACCGGTCGACGAACACCATCGGGGTCCCCCCGAGGGCGGCGTCCAGCATCAGCGGCGAGCCGCCGTCGGTGGGGGAGACGAGGAGCCCGTCGATGCGGCGGTCCAGCAGGTTGCGCACATGGTGGTCCTGGAGGTCGGGCCGCTCGTCGGCGTTGCCGATGATGACGCTGTAGCCGAGCGCGCGGGCCGCCTCCTCCACGGAGCGGGCCAGTTCGGTGAAGTAGGGGTTCATCACGTCGCTGATGACCAGCCCGAGGGTGTGGGTCTGGTCGGTGCGCAGCGACCGGGCCACCGCGTTCGGGCGGTAGCCGAGCGTCTGGACGGCGGCCAGCACGCGCGTGCGTGCGTCCGCGCTGACCGACGGATGGTCGTTCAGGACGCGGGACACCGTGGCGACGGAGACCCCCGCCTCGGCAGCGACGTCCTTGATGCTCGCCATCGCCGTGCCACCTCCTCGTGGACTCGGGTCGGGTTCATGGGGACACGTCGGGATCGATGCCTGAATGGGTGCATGGAATCGATTACATCGGCGTGTACGGAGGAATGGAATCGATTACACGAGCCGGAATCAACCCCTCCGCCCCATCCCGCAACCGGATCGTGATGTGCGGCCCCCCGAGGGACGTGGGGTGCGCGCGGGGCCTGTCCTAGGCTGCCCCCTGTCCTTCGCGGGTGGCATGCCCGCGCCAGCCGACAGGGGAGTAGTGGACATGCGAGCAGGTCGGATACTCGGAGCGACGATCGGGGCCGCGGCCCTGGGACTCGGGACCGCCGTCGTCGTCGCGGCCCCCGCGTCCGCGGCGGGCTGCACGGCCAAGGCCGACGAGACGGTCGTCATCCGGGCCACGAAGAGCACCGGCGGCACGGCCCTCGCGCAGCTCAACAAGGGCCAGAGCGCGCCCGCGGACTGCACGATGTACTACGCCAACACCTCGTACGAGAAGTGCGGCATCGTCAGCAAGCGGTGGGTGAAGGTCACCAGGAGCGGCGTCACCGGCTATGTCGTCGGCACCTGTGTGACGATCACGCAGAACTGACCCGCCCGGGCGGGTGGGCGGTACCGGGCCGGGCTGTCGGCGCCGGGCGGTACGGTCGGTCCATGTCCCAACAGACGGGAGCCGCCCAGGCGGCGGGCGAGCGGCGGACGGCCACGCTGGAAGGCGTGCTCGAGCGCATCACGTACGCCAACGAGGAGAACGGCTACACGGTCGCCCGCGTCGACACCGGCCGGGGCGCGGGCGACCTCCTCACGGTCGTGGGCGCGCTCCTCGGCGCCCAGGTCGGCGAGTCCCTGCGCATGGAGGGCCGTTGGGGCTCCCACCCGCAGTACGGCAAGCAGTTCACCGTCGAGAACTACACGACCGTGCTGCCCGCCACCGTCCAGGGCATCCGCCGCTATCTGGGATCGGGCCTGGTCAAGGGCATCGGTCCGGTCTTCGCCGACCGCATCACCCAGCACTTCGGCGTGGACACCCTGCAGATCATCGAGGAGGAGCCGGGGCGGCTCGTCGAGGTCCCCGGCCTCGGCCCGAAGCGCACGAAGAAGATCGCCGACGCCTGGGAGGAACAGAAGGCGATCAAGGAGGTCATGCTCTTCCTGCAGACCGTCGAGGTGTCCACCTCCATCGCGGTGCGCATCTACAAGAAGTACGGCGACGCCTCCATCTCCGTCGTGAAGAACCAGCCCTACCGGCTCGCCGCCGACGTCTGGGGCATCGGCTTCCTCACCGCCGACAAGATCGCCCAGTCGGTCGGCATCCCGCACGACAGCCCGGAGCGGGTCAAGGCGGGCCTCCAGTACGCGCTGTCCCAGGCCACCGACCAGGGCCACTGCTACCTCCCCGAGGAGCGGCTGATCGCCGACGCCGTCAAGCTGCTCCAGGTCGACACCGGCCTCGTCATCGAATGTCTCGCCGCCCTCGCGGAGCCCGCGCAGGAGGGCGAGGACCCGGGCGTCGTCCGCGAGCGGGTCCCGGGCCCGGACGGCGCGGCCGAACCGGTCACGGCCGTCTACCTGGTCCCCTTCCACCGGGCCGAACTCTCCCTCTCCGCGCAGCTGTTGCGGCTGCTGCGCACCGACGAGGACCGGATGCCGGCCTTCCGTGACGTGTCGTGGGACAAGGCGCTGGCGTGGCTGAGGTCCCGTACGCAGGCGGAGCTCGCGCCCGAACAGGAGGCGGCCGTCAAGCTGGCGTTGACGGAGAAGGTGGCCGTGCTGACCGGCGGCCCCGGTTGCGGCAAGTCCTTCACCGTCCGCTCGATCGTGGAGCTGGCCCGCGCGAGGAAGGCGAAGGTCGTGCTGGCGGCGCCCACCGGCCGCGCCGCCAAGCGGCTCGCCGAGCTGACGGGCGCGGAGGCGTCCACCGTCCACCGCCTGCTGGAGCTCAAGCCCGGCGGCGACGCGGCCTACGACCGCGACCGTCCGCTGGACGCCGATCTGGTGGTCGTCGACGAGGCGTCGATGCTGGATCTCCTCCTCGCCAACAAGCTGGTCAAGGCCGTGCCGCCGGGCGCGCACCTGCTCTTCGTCGGGGACGTGGACCAGCTGCCCAGCGTCGGCGCGGGCGAGGTGCTGCGCGATCTGCTGGCCGACGGCAGCCCGGTTCCGGCGGTGCGGCTCACGCGCGTGTTCCGCCAGGCGCAGCAGTCGGGAGTGGTGACCAACGCGCACCGGATCAACGCCGGGCAGCACCCGCTCACCGACGGCATGAAGGACTTCTTCCTCTTCGTCGAGGACGACACCGAGGAGGCCGGCCGCCTCACGGTGGACGTGGCGGCCCGTCGCATCCCGGCCAAGTTCGGCCTGGACCCGCGCCGGGACGTGCAGGTGCTCGCGCCCATGCACCGCGGTCCGGCCGGCGCGGGGGCCCTCAACGGCCTCCTCCAGCAGGCCGTCACACCGGGCCGCCCCGACGTGCCCGAGAAGCGCTTCGGCGGCCGGGTCTTCCGCGTCGGCGACAAGGTCACCCAGATCCGCAACAATTACGACAAGGGGAAGAACGGTGTCTTCAACGGCACCGTGGGCGTGGTGACCTCGCTCGATCCGGTCGACCAGCGGCTCACGGTGCTGACCGACGAGGACGAGGAGGTTCCGTACGACTTCGACGAGCTGGACGAGCTGGCCCACGCGTACGCGGTGACCATCCACCGGTCCCAGGGAAGTGAATATCCCGCGGTGGTGATCCCCGTCACCACCGGAGCATGGATGATGCTGCAGCGGAATCTTCTGTACACGGCCGTCACCCGCGCGAAAAAGCTGGTCGTCCTCGTCGGATCCCGCAAGGCGATCGGCCAGGCGGTGCGCACGGTGTCGGCGGGCCGTCGCTGCACGGCCCTGGACTTCCGGCTCGCGGGCCGCTGACCTGAGATGTCCCGGGGGCGGCGCGGAGGCAGGGAAAAAATGATCGATCAAATGAGTCACGAAGGTCACAGAGCACTTCCCCAACCGTGACCAAGGCGGCAGGATGAGCTAGTTGGCGGCACTGAGTGCCGTCGATAAGCCCAATGGTCGACCCCGAGTGCACTCTCGTGCGCCAAATGGGGGATGGTAGAGACAGTCAGGGCAACCTCAAAGAAGAGGCACAACGTCGGTGAGGGATGACGTGAGCGACAACTCTGTAGTACTGCGGTACGGCGACGGCGAGTACACCTACCCGGTGATCGACAGCACCGTCGGCGACATGGGCTTCGACATCGGGAAGCTCCGCGCCCAGACCGGTCTGGTGACCCTGGACAGCGGCTACGGCAACACCGCCGCCTATAAATCCGCCATCACCTACCTCGACGGCGAGCAGGGCATCCTCCGGTACCGCGGCTACCCGATCGAGCAGCTGGCCGAGCGGTCGACCTTCCTCGAGGTCGCGTACCTCCTGATCAACGGCGAGCTGCCGACCGTCGACGAGCTCTCCGTCTTCAAGAGCGACATCACGCAGCACACCCTGCTGCACGAGGACGTCAAGAACTTCTACCGCGGCTTCCCGCGCGACGCGCACCCGATGGCCATGCTGTCGTCGGTGGTCTCCGCGCTGTCGACGTTCTACCAGGACAGCCACAACCCGTTCGACGAGAAGCAGCGCAACCTCTCCACGATCCGGCTGCTCGCCAAGCTTCCGACGATCGCCGCGTACGCCTACAAGAAGTCGATCGGCCACCCGTTCGTCTACCCGCGCAACGACCTCGGCTACGTCGAGAACTTCCTGCGCATGACGTTCTCCGTGCCGGCCCAGGAGTACGAGCTCGACCCGGTCGTCGTCTCCGCGCTCGACAAGCTGCTGATCCTGCACGCGGACCACGAGCAGAACTGCTCCACGTCCACGGTCCGCCTGGTCGGCTCGTCGCAGGCCAACATGTTCGCGTCGATCTCGGCCGGCATCTCCGCCCTGTGGGGTCCGCTGCACGGCGGCGCCAACCAGTCCGTGCTGGAGATGCTCGAGGGCATCCAGGCCAACGGCGGCGACGTCGACTCCTTCATCCGCAAGGTGAAGAACAAGGAGGACGGCGTCCGCCTGATGGGCTTCGGCCACCGGGTGTACAAGTCCTTCGACCCGCGCGCCAAGATCATCAAGGCGGCCGCGCACGATGTCCTCTCGGCCCTCGGCAAGTCCGACGAGCTGCTGGACATCGCCCTGAAGCTGGAGGAGCACGCGCTCTCCGACGACTACTTCGTCTCGCGCAACCTCTACCCCAACGTCGACTTCTACACCGGCCTCATCTACCGCGCCATGGGCTTCCCGACCGAGATGTTCACGGTCCTCTTCGCCCTCGGCCGCCTTCCGGGCTGGATCGCCCAGTGGCACGAGATGATCAAGGAGCCCGGATCCCGCATCGGGCGCCCGCGCCAGATCTACACCGGTGTCGTCGAGCGGGACTTCGTTCCGGTCGAGCAGCGCTGACGCCTCCGGCGGGGGGCCGGGTCTCTACGGGTGCCCCTCGCTTGTGTTGTTCTGATGTTCGACTGCCCGGGGCCTTGTCCCGGGCAGTCGTGTGTCCGGGGGCGGGGGCCCGGGGGCCGGGAGGCCGGGGGTCTTGGGGTGCGTTTTCGGGTGCGGGTGGGTGGGGGCTGGTCGCGCAGTTCCCCGCGCCCCTGAGGTGGGGGGTGGTGGGCCGCGTTCGGAAGATTCCCCGCGGGCCTGAGGTGGGGGTGGTGGGCCGTGCCCCGCGCCCCCTGAGGTGGGGGTGGTGGGTGTGTTGGGGGGTTGCGTCCTTGCGAGGGCATACGGAAGGCGCCCCGGCGCCAGTCCCCCCACGGGCCGACGACCAGGGCGCCTTCCCATGTCCCGGTGCGGATTCCCCCCACGGGATCCGGCCGGGCGTTGTGAGGACAGCGCCTGAATTCGCTGTTTTCGTCACGATATGCGGTTGTTGTGCCTGCGGTTGAGCAGAACGAGCAGAAGTGCTCGTACTACCGCAGTGTGCGATCTGCCGGGACAGCGCACGCCGGGAGGGCCGCTCAAAGCTTCCCGGTGTGCGTGCCCCGGCAACGCATCTCTGAGGAAGTCCCCCAAGACATCCTCAGACGTCAGGGCACGCCCCCCAAGACGCTTCCTGACATCGTCAACTTAGACCTTCGAAGCCCTTCGATGGTTTCGTTCGCATCACTGTGATCTGTGTCTCTTGCATATGTCCGTTAAATGCGCAAGAGAACGGATACGGCGATCGGGGCCCAAGCGTAAGGATGATGCGCGAGCCTTGTGAAGAGCTTATGTGAGGTACGGGCAGGACTCCAGGGGTCTTGTCGAAAGGCCTGGGCCTACTCGGCGGTACGTTCCGTTCCTCACCGGAAGGTCCGCAGCCGCAGGCTGTTGGTGACGACGAACACCGACGAGAACGCCATCGCCGCCCCCGCGATCATCGGGTTCAGCAGGCCCGCCGCGGCCAGCGGCAGCGCCGCCACGTTGTAGCCGAAGGCCCACACCAGGTTGCCCTTGATCGTGGCGAGCGTGCGCCGGGACAGCCGGATCGCGTCCGCGGCCACCCGCAGGTCGCCGCGCACCAGCGTCAGGTCGCTCGCCTCGATCGCCGCGTCGGCGCCGGTCCCCATGGCCAGTCCCAGGTCGGCGGTGGCGAGCGCGGCGGCGTCGTTGACCCCGTCCCCGACCATGGCGACGACCCGCCCCTCGTCCTGCAGCCGCCGCACCACGTCGACCTTGTCCTCCGGCAGCACCTCGGCGACGACCCGGTCGATCCCGACGGCCGCCGCGACGGCCTCGGCGACCGTCCGGTTGTCCCCGGTCAGCAGCACGGGCGTGAGGCCCAGCGCCCGCAGCTCCCGCACCGCCTCGGCACTGGTCTCCTTGACCGCGTCGGCGACCGCGAGCACCCCGCGCGCCACGCCGTCCCATCCGGCGACGACGGCCGTCATGCCGTTGTGCTCGGCCTCGTCCTTGGCGCGCGCCAACTCCTCGGGCAGGGAGGCGAAGAGGCGCCCCACGGCCACCTCGCGGCCCTCCACCAGCCCGCGTACACCGCGGCCGGGCACGTTCTCGAACCGCTCGGCCGCGGGCAGCTCGCCGGCCCTCTCCTCGGCGCCCGCGGCCACCGCCCGGGCGACCGGGTGCTCCGAGGCGTGCTCCAGGGCGCCCGCGAGCCGCAGCAGCAGCCGCTCGTCCTCGCCGTCGGCGACGTACACGTCCTGGAGGGTCATCCGGCCGGTGGTGACGGTGCCGGTCTTGTCGAGGACGACGGTGTCGACGCGGCGCGTGGACTCCAGGACCTCCGGGCCCCTGATCAGGATGCCGAGCTGCGCGCCGCGCCCGGTGCCCACCATGAGCGCGGTGGGCGTGGCGAGCCCGAGCGCACACGGGCAGGCGATGATCAGCACGGCGACGGCCGCCGTGAACGCGGCGACGGTGTCGCCCGTGGCCACGAGCCAGCCCCCGAAGCAGGCGAGCGCGATCAGCAGCACCGCCGGCACGAAGACGCCGGAGATGCGGTCGGCCAGCCGCTGCACCTCGGCCTTGCCTGTCTGGGCCTCCTCCACCAGCTGCGCCATGCGGGCCAGTCGGGTGTCCGCGCCGATCCGGGTCGCCTCGACGACCAGCCGGCCGCCTGCGTTCACGGTGGCCCCGGTGACGGCGTCGCCCGGTGCGACGTCCACCGGCACGGACTCTCCGGTCAGCATGGAGGCGTCCACGGCGGACGTGCCCTGCACGACCGTCCCGTCGGTGGCGACCTTCTCCCCAGGCCGCACGACGAACCGGTCCCCGACCGCCAGCCGGTCGACGGGGATGCGGACCTCGCGTCCGCCCCGCAGCACGGCGACGTCCTTCGCGCCCAGCTCCATCAGCGCCCGCAGGGCGGCGCCCGCGCGTCGCTTGGAGCGGACCTCGAGATAGCGGCCGAGCAGGATGAAGGCGGTGACGCCGGCGGCGACCTCGAGATAGATCGTCGAGGCGCCGTCCGTGCGGGAGACGGTGAGCTCGAAGGGGTGTCGCATGCCGGGCATCCCCGCGTCGCCGAAGAACAGCGCCCACAGCGACCAGCCGAGCGCGGCCAGCGTGCCGACGGAGACCAGGGTGTCCATGGTGGCCGTGCCGTGCCGCAGGTTCGTCCAGGCCGCCCGGTGCAGCGGCGCGCCGCCCCAGACCACCGCCGGGGCGGCGAGCGTCAGCGAGAGCCACTGCCAGTCGTCGAACTGGAAGGACGGGACCATCGCGAGCAGCACGACGGGGGCGGCGAGCAGGGCGCTGACGAGGAGGCGGTGGCGCAGGGCCGTCAGCTCCGGGTCCGGCTGGGCGTCGCCGGCGGCCTGCGGGGCGGGCTCGGGGGCTGGTTCCTCGGCCGTGTACCCGGTCTTCACCACGGTCGCGATCAGGTCGGCGACCTCGACGCCGGCCGGATAGCTGACGCGCGCCTTCTCGGTCGCGTAGTTGACCGTGGCGGTGACGCCGTCCATGCGGTTGAGCTTCTTCTCCACGCGCGCCGCGCAGGAGGCGCAGGTCATTCCGCCGATGAGCAGCTCGACCTCGGAAGGGGGAGCGGCTATCGCGGACTCGGCGGAGGCTGCGGAGGTGGCGGTGCTGGTCATGTCCGTACTCCAGGAAACGGACCGGGCCGTACGGAACCAGTATCAGCTGGTCGGCACGGCCCGGTGAATGCCTCGGATGGGGGAGGGGTGCTCAGGCCCGGCCGGCCAGCTCGAAGCCGGCCTCGTCGACCGCGGCGCGCACGGCCTCCTCGTCGAGCGGGGCGGCGGAGACGACCGTGACCTCGCCGGTCGAGGCGACGGCCTTCACCGAGGTGACACCGGCGAGCTCCGAGAGCTCGCCGGAGACGGCGCCCTCGCAGTGGCCGCAGCTCATGCCGCTCACCTTGTAGACGGTGGTGACGGAGCCCGGGGTATCGGTTGCAGCGGTCATGTCGTTCTCCTCGTAGAGGCGGCTGGGGCGGGCGGCGTCGCCGGGGCCCGCCGTTGTCGAGAGTATACCCCTAGGGGGTATTTACCAAAGAAGGGCGGCCGACGCGCCGCCGGTCCCCTCCCCCCGCTTTCGCGCCGCACGGCCCGCCCGGCGACGATGTACCCGCAGACGGGACGGCGACGAGAACGGCGACGGGAGCGGCATGCGAGCGGTGGTCTTCGAGCGGTACGGCGAACCGGCCGAGGTGCGTGAGGTGCCCGACCCCCGGCCCGCCCCTCATGGAGTGGTCGTACGGGTGGAGGCCACCGGCCTGTGCCGCAGCGACTGGCACGGCTGGATGGGCCACGACCCGGACATCGCCCTGCCGCACGTGCCCGGTCATGAACTCGCGGGCGTCGTCGAGCAGGTGGGCGAGCTGGTCACCCGCAGGCGGCCCGGCGACCGGGTCACCGTCCCCTTCGTGTGCGGCTGCGGCAGCTGCCCGTCCTGTGCGGCCGGCCACCACCAGGTGTGCGAGCGCCAGACCCAGCCCGGCTTCACGCACTGGGGCTCCTACGCCCAGTACGTGGCCCTGGACCACGCCGACGTGAACCTGGTCGTGATCCCCGACGACCTGTCGTACGCGACGGCCGCCTCCCTCGGCTGCCGGTTCGCCACCGCGTTCCGCGCGGTCGTGCAGCAGGGCCGGGTCGCCGCCGGGGAGTGGGTGGCGGTGCACGGCTGCGGCGGGGTGGGTCTCTCCGCGGTGATGATCGCCGCGGCGAGCGGCGCGCGGGTGGTGGCGGTGGACGTCTCGCCGCAGGCCCTGGAGCTGGCGCGGAGGTTCGGCGCGGCGGAGTGCGTCGACGCGGCCCGCGTGCCGGACACGGCCGAGGCGGTCCGCGAGCTGACCGGCGGCGGCGCGCACCTGTCCCTCGACGCCCTCGGCTCCCCGGCCGTCTGCGCCGCCTCGGTCAACGGCCTGCGCCGCCGCGGCCGTCACGTCCAGGTCGGACTGCTGCCCTCCGCGGACGGCATGACGTCCGTGCCGCTGGCCCGTGCCGTCGCCCTGGAGCTGGAGATCCTGGGCAGCCACGGCATGGCGGCGCACGCCTACCCCGAGCTGCTGGAGCTGGTCCGGTCGGGCGTGCTGCGCCCCGACCTGCTGGTGACCTCCACGATCCCGCTCGACGCCGCTCCGGCGGCGCTGGCGGCCCTGGGGGCGAGTCCGGGCGCGGGGATGACCGTCGTCGAGCCGTGGTCCTGAGCGGAGCGGAGGCGGGCCGGGCGGTCGCCCCGGGCGCGTTCTCCGACGGCGTCCGGGAAGCGCCGTGCCCCACGACAGGGGTGGGGCACGGCGC
>NZ_JBEPBI010000103.1:0-25734 GCF_040299045.1 Streptomyces sp. NPDC001027 | reverse complement strand
CTCTGGGCGTTGGGCCAGCCGGTGGCCGCGGCGGGGGAGAGACCGTTGGTGCCCCTGACCTGGGCGGCCGTGAGGCCGCCGCGGGCCGGGACGCCGGGCGGCGTCGGGCCCATGGGCGGGATGGGAGCGACCGGCGCCATCGGCGGGGCGGGCGCGACCGGCGCCATGGGCGGGGCCATCGCGGGGGCCATGGCCGCGGGGGTCATCGCCGCGGGCGACATGGCGGCCGGAGACATGGCAGCCGGCGACATGGCAGCCGGGGCCATCGCCGCCGGCGCCATGGGCGGGGGCGCCATCGCGGCCGCCGGGGCCATCGGCGGCGCCGGCGCCGGCACAGGGGCGGGAGCCGGAACCGGGGCGGGAGCGGGCACGGACTGGGGGAAGATCTGCGCGGCGGCCGGCAGGGGCACCCCGGCGCCCTCGGACGGCGCGGGCTGCGGCGCAGCAGGAGCGGGCGCCGCGGCGACCGCGGCCGGGACGGCGGCCGGTGCGGCCGCCACCAGTCCCGGCGGTGCGAAGCCCATGGCCTGAGCGGCGAGACCGGGCATGCCCGCCCCGTTGGTGACCAGCCGGTCCACCGCCGCCGTGCCCGAGCTGTACCCGACGCCGGCGCTCAGCTCGGGCACGGCGGCTCCCCTCCTGGTCCCGTAGAGCACCTGCTCCATGCCGGACACCAGCCGACGCACGTCCACCTGGGGGCGCACCACGAGCCGCAGGAAGCGGCTCGACGAGCCGATCTTGTTGCCGCACTCGCGGACCAGGATGCGATGCTCGGCGAGCAGCCGGTCGCGGACCACGGTCCCCTCGGCGCCGACGGGCAGGCGCACGAAGAGGAAGTTCCCCTGGGAGGGGTAGACGGTCAGGCCCGGCAGGGCGCTGAGCTGACTCGCCATGTCGAGGCGGTCCCGGCGGACCTGCATCAGGCTCTGCGCGTACTCGGCGCCGTGCTGCTTGAGGATGAACACCACATGCTCCGCGAAGGAGTTGAGGTTCCACTTCGGGAGCATCGAGCGGACCCGGCCGGCCAGCGCCGGGTTGGCGACCAGGTAGCCGAAGCGGATCCCGTGCAGGCCGAAGTTCTTGCCCAGGCTGCGCAGGACGATCACGTTGGGCCGCAGCATCGCCTCCTGGACGACGCTCGGCTCGGCCTCGGCGTCCGCGAACTCCAGGAACGACTCGTCGATGACGATCAGGTCCAGGTCGGCCATCGCGTCCATGAACTGGACGATGGCGTGCTTGTGCAGGAACCCGCCGTCCGGGTTGTTCGGGTTGCAGATGACCGCGGCCCTGGTGCCGCGCGCGCGGATGAACTCGGCGTACTGCGCGAGGTCGAGGGCGAAGCCGCTGGACTCCTGGAGCGGGAACATGTCGACCCGCTTGCCGGTCTCCATGGGCTGGTCGGTCCAGCGGCCGAAGGTGGGGACCGGGACGGCGAGCGACTCACGGACCAGCAGATGGTCGATCCAGGTGATCAGCTCGGTCGAGCCGTTGCCCATGGCAACGGCCTGCGGCGGGAGTTGCAGCAGGCTGCACAGCTCCGCGGTGATGGTGTCGGCGCTGCTCGGGTAGTACGTGATGATGTCCCGCAGCCGGGCCGCCATCTCGTCGAACATCGCCGGAGTGGGGAAGTAGGGGTTGCAGGGTATGCAGAAGTCCACCGGGCCGACCCCCTCGCCGCCCTCCCGTGTCAGCGCCGCCATCGACGGGCTGTGCGCCGCGTTGTTGCGGAACAACGAGGAGACGTTGTCGGCCATGGAACCTCCGTATGGGGCGGGCCCGGCGGGGACGACCGGGCCCGTCGTCATTGGGTGGCCCGCGCGGGGGAGCACGGGCCGTCCTTACATACGGGGGTTCGGGTGACGGTGTTCAACCGCTGAGAAACCGGTGAGAGGTTCTAGTTTAACTGTGAATCAGGGGTCGTCGGCCGTGCGGGCGGTCAGGAACCGAACGAGTGGACCGTCGTCGACCGGTACGTCTGCCCGGGGCGCAGCACCGTGGAGGGGAACGACGGCTGGTTCGGCGCGTCCGGGAAGTGCTGGGTCTCCAGGCAGAGCGCGTCGCCCTGACGGTAGGTGCGGCCGCCGGTGCCGACGAGCGTGCCGTCGAGGAAGTTGCCCGAGTAGAACTGCAGGCCCGGCTCGGTGGTCGCGATGCTCAGGGTGCGGCCGGAGGCGGGGTCCCGCAGCACGGCGACCGGCTCCGGCCGGGCGGTGACGCCCTTGTCGAGGACGAAGTTGTGGTCGAAGCCCTTGCAGTGCAGCGACTGCTCGTGGGCGACGCGCAGGTCGCGGCCGACGGCCTTGGCCGTGCGGAAGTCGAAGGGGGTGCCGGCGACGTCGGCGAGTTCGCCGGTGGGGATGAGCCCCTTGTCGACGGGCAGGTAGCGGGCGGCGGCGATCTCCAGCTCGTGGTCGTGCACCGGGCCGCTGCCCTCGCCGGCGAGGTTCCAGTAGACGTGGTTGGTGAGGTTGACGACGGTGGCGCGGTCGGTGGTGGCCTCGTAGTCGATGCGCCAGTCGCCGTCGCCGGTGAGGGTGTACGACACGCTTGCCTCGAGGGTGCCGGGGTAGCCCATCTCGCCGTCGGGGCTCGTCAGACGCAGGCGCAGACCGACGTCCGGTCCCTCGGTGAACGGCTCGACGTCCCAGACGCGCCGGTCGAAGCCCTCGACGCCGCCGTGCAGACTGCGGTCCTCGTCGTTGAGGGGCAGTTGGTGGCTCTCGCCGTCCAGAGTGAAGCGGCCCGCGGCGATGCGGTTGCCGAAGCGGCCGATCAGCGCTCCGAAGTACGGGCTGCCGGCCACGTAGTCGTCGAGGGCGGAGAACCCGAGGGAGACGTTGGCGTACCGGCCGTCCCGGTCGGGGATCTCCAGGGACTGCACGATCCCGCCGTAGTCGAGGACCTTCAGCCGGGTCCCGCCGTTCTCCAGCGACCAGCTGGAGACCTCGGTGCCGTCGGCCAGCGTGCCGAAGAGCGTCTTCACTGCTTCCCGCCTTCCACTTCCCGTTGTCGCCCGCCCCTGGACACACGAGCGGGCCCCGCCGTGGAGGCGGGGCCCGCTCATCGGTTCAGGAACCGGACTTGCGCTTGTTCCAGACGTCGAAGCCGACCGCGATCAGCAGGGCGAGGCCCTTGATGACCTGCTGCCAGTCGGTGCCGACGCTCAGGAGGTTCATGCCGTTGTTCAGCACGCCGAGGACGAGACCGCCGATGATCGCGCCGAGGACCGTGCCGACGCCGCCGCTCATGGACGCGCCGCCGATGAACGACGAGGCGATCGCCTCGAGTTCGAAGTTGAGGCCCGCCTTCGGCGACGCCGCGTTCAGACGGGCGGCGACCACGAGACCCGCCAGGGCCGCGAGCACGCCCATGTTCAGGAAGACGAGGAAGGTGACCTTCTTGTCCTTCACGCCGGACAGCTTCGCCGCCGGCAGGTTGCCGCCGATCGCGTAGATGTGACGGCCGAAGACGGCGTTGCGCATGATGTAGCCGTAGCCGACCACCAGGAGGCCGAGGATGATCAGGATGATCGGCGCGCCCTTGTAGCTGGCGAGCAGCATCGTGACCGTGAGGACCGCGGCGGCGATGGCGACGAGCTTGAGCAGGAAGAGGTTCGTCGGCACCACGTCGAGCGCGAACTCCTGCTGACGCTTGCGGTCCCGGATCTCCTGGAGCACCACGAAGGCCAGCAGGGCGAAGCCCAGCAGCAGCGTGATGTTGTGGTAGTTGGTCTCCGGGCCGACCTCCGGCAGGAAGCCGTTGCCCATCTTCTGCAGACCGTCCGGGAACGGGCCGAGGGTCTGGCCCTTCAGGAGGATCTCCGTCAGACCGCGGAAGAGCAGCATGCCCGCGAGGGTGACGATGAAGGAGGGTATGCCGAGATAGGCGATCAGGAAGCCCTGCACCGAGCCGGCCACCGCGCCCACGATGAGGCACAGCACCAGCGCCACGGGCCACGCCACGTCGTGCTGGACGGTGAGGACGGCCGCGAAGGCGCCCGTGAACGCCGTCAGCGAGCCGACCGACAGGTCGATGTGGCCTGCGATGATCACCAGCATCATGCCGATCGCGAGGATCAGGATGTAGCTGTTCTGCAGGACCAGGTTGGAGACGTTGCGCGGCAGCAGCAGGTCGCCGCCGGTCCACACCTGGAAGAGGACGACGAGCAGGCCGAGCGCGATCAGCATGCCGTACTGGCGCATGTTGCGGCGCAGGCCGTCCAGCATCACCTGCAGCAGCCCGCCGCCGGAGGCGGAGCCCCCGCTCTTCCCGGGCGGCGCGGCCGCCGGGCTCTTGTCGGTCACGTCCGTGCTCATCGCGTTACCTCTTTGTCCTTCGTCATCTGACGCATCAGCACTTCCTGCGTGGCCTCGGCCCGCGGGAACTCGCCCGTGAGCCGTCCGGCGGCCATCGTGTAGATGCGGTCGCACATGCCGAGCAGTTCCGGCAGCTCGGAGGAGATGAAGACGACCGCCTTGCCCTGGGCGGCCAGCTGGTCGATGACCGTGTAGATCTCGAACTTGGCGCCGACGTCGATGCCGCGCGTCGGTTCGTCCAGGATCAGCACGTCAGGACCCGCGAAGATCCACTTGCTGAGGACGACCTTCTGCTGGTTGCCGCCGGACAGCTTGCCCACCGGCTCGAAGACGGTCGGCGCCTTGATGTTCATCGACTTGCGGTAGCCCTCGGAGACCTGCCGCTCCTCGTGCTCGTCGACCACGCCCCGCTTCGCGACCTTGTTCAGGGCGGTCAGCGAGATGTTGCGGTTGATCGTGTCGATGAGGTTGAGGCCGTAGTGCTTGCGGTCCTCGGTGACGTACGCGATGCCGTGGCCGATGGCCTCGGCGACCGTCTTCGTACGGATCTCCTTGCCGTCCTTGAGGACGGTGCCGCCCGCGTGCCGGCCGTAGGTGCGTCCGAAGACGCTCATGGCGAGCTCGGTGCGGCCCGCGCCCATGAGGCCGGCGATGCCGACGATCTCCCCGCGGCGCACCTGGATCGACACGTCGTCGACCACCTTGCGCTGCTGGTCGATCGGGTGGTGCACGGTCCAGTCGCGGATCTCCAGGGCGGGAGCCGCGTCCTGCTCCGCCGCCTCGTGCGGGGTGCGCTCGGGGAAGCGGTGGTCGAGGTCGCGGCCGACCATGCCGCTGATGATCCGGTCCTCGGTCGTCTCCGCCGACTTCACGTCGAGCGTCTCGATGGAGTGCCCGTCGCGAATGATCGTCACCGAGTCCGCGACCTTGCGGATCTCGTTGAGCTTGTGGGAGATGATGATCGAGGTGATGCCCTGCTTCTTCAGCTCCAGGATCAGATCCAGGAGCTTGCCGCTGTCCTCGTCGTTCAGCGCCGCGGTGGGCTCGTCGAGGATGAGCAGCTTCACCTTCTTGGAGAGCGCCTTGGCGATCTCCACGAGCTGCTGCTTGCCGACGCCGATGTCGGCGACGCGGGTCTCCGGGTGGTCGCTCAGACCCACCCGGCGCAGCAGCTCCGTGGCGTGCCGCAGCGTCTCCCGCCAGTCGATGAACCCGCCCTTGGCGTGTTCGTTGCCGAGGAAGATGTTCTCCGCCAGGGACAGGTACGGCGACAGCGCCAGCTCCTGGTGGATGATCACAATGCCGTGCTGCTCGCTCGCCCGGATGTCCTTGAACTGGACGACCTCCCCCTCGAAGAGGATGTCGCCCCCGTAGCTGCCGTGGGGATGGACGCCGGAGAGCACCTTCATCAAGGTGGACTTTCCGGCGCCGTTCTCACCGCAGATGGCGTGGACCTCGCCCTGACGGACGGTCAATGAGACGTCTGACAGCGCCTTGACGCCGGGAAAGGTCTTGACGATCGAGCGCATTTCCAGGACGGGTCCCGCCATGGTCGTGCCTTCCAATCCGTAAGGTTCGACGCTTACTTGAGCTGGTCCGCGGTGTAGTAGCCGCCGTCGACGAGCTCCTTCTGGTAGTTCGTCTTGTCGACGCTGACCGGCTGCAGCAGGTAGGCGGGGACGACCTTGGTGCCGTTGTCGTACGACTTGGTGTCGTTGATCTCGGGCTTCTTGCCGTTCAGGGTGGCGTCGACCATGTCCGTGGCGACCTGGGCGAGCTTGCGGAGGTCCTTGTAGACGGTCATCGACTGCTGGCCGGCGATGATCGACTTCACGGAGGCCAGCTCGGCGTCCTGGCCGCTGATGACCGGCAGGGGCTTGGCGGCGGTGCCGTAGCCGTCCGACTTCAGCGCGGCGATGATGCCGATGGAGATGCCGTCGTAGGGCGAGAGCACGGCGTCGACCTTGCCGCTCTTGTACGACGAGGTGAGGATGTCCTCCATGCGCTTCTGGGCGGTCGCGCCGTCCCAGCGCAGGGTGGTGACCTGGGTCATCGCGGTCTGGCCGGACTTGACGACGAGCTTCTTGCTGTCGATGTACGGCTTCAGGACGCTCATCGCGCCGTTGAAGAAGTACTTCGTGTTGTTGTCGTCGTTGGAGCCGGCGAAGAGCTCGATGTTGAAGGGGCCCTTGCCGGACGCCAGGCCCAGCTTGTCCACGAGGTAGGTGGCCTGGAGCTTGCCGACCTTCTCGTTGTCGAAGGACGCGTAGTAGTCGACGTTCTTCGAGCCGAGGATCAGGCGGTCGTAGGAGATGACCGGGATCTTGGCGTCGGCGGCCTGCTGGAGGACGTTGTTCAGCGACTTGTTGTCGATCGCCGCGATGATCAGCGCCTTGACGCCCTGGGTGATCAGGTTCTCGATCTGCGAGACCTGCTGGTCGGGGTCGTCCTCGCCGAAGACCAGCTTGGTCTTGTAGCCCTTGGCCTTGAGGTCCTTCTCGACGTTGGCGCCGTCGGTGATCCAACGCTCGGAGGACTTGGTCGGCATCGCGATGCCGATCGTGCCGCCCTTGGCGTCGCCGGCCTTCTCCTCGCTGCCGCCGTCACTGGACTGGCCGCAGGCGGACAGGGTGAGGGCGAGGGAAGCGGCTCCGGCTATGGCGGCGAGGGCGGCTCTGCGGTTGCGCATGGTCATCATCCTTGATGCTTGATGTGTGGCAGGGATCGGTCTCGCGCTGCGAAGGACGCTTCCGGAGCGACGCCGGAAAGACCGAGAAGCGATGTGTGGGATTCTGCGCGCCTGTGTCGGCTTCTGTGAAGCAAGGTTTCCGGAACGTTATGACCCGGCGTCGAACCTGTTCAGTTCACCGGGCAGTCGCGAGCCTGGAGGGGCCATGTCGCCGTCCGCCCCGTGACGGGCGAGCAGGTCGAGGGCGAGGCGACCACGACGCACCCGTTCCCGGGCCGTGGCGAGCGCCACGTCGCGCATGTGATGGCCGTAAGGGTAGATGCCCGGCGCCTTGGAGAGGCCGAACTTCAGGTAAAGCGGTGCGCCTCGCCGGATCAGCTCGGCGACCTCGTACATCCGAATGTACCCCCCGAGATCGTCGGGGGCCTCGATGTACATGTCCATGGGGGCGGCCGACACCCGCCGGATCTCCGTGAGGTGATCGAGCGTCAGGTCGCTGGGCACGTTGACGGAGTCGGCGCCGAGACGCTCGTACACCGCGTACGCGGCCGGGTTGACCGGGCCGATGAGCGCCGACACCTTCAGCGTCGTGTCGGCCGGGATGACGCCCGCCAGACGGGCGCGGTGCAGCGTCCACAGGACGCCCTCGTCGGCCACGAGGAGGCACTTGACGCCCAACTCCGTCGCCCGCACGGCGTCTTCCACGCACCCCGCGACGGCGTCGTGGCCGCGGGCGCGCAGCCCGCCGCCCCGGGAGTCGGTGCGGGTCGAGGCGCCGATGTCCCAGGTGCCGCGCGGACCGGTGAACAGGCACAGCTCGATGTCGCGCTCGGCGGTGGACTCGACCATGTCGGTGATCTCGGCGTCGGTCAGCATCCACACGCCGCTGCCCTGGCTGATCCGGTGGATCGGCACGTCGAGGCGCGAGGACTCCTTCAGTATGACGGACAGCGCTTCGGGGCCCTCGCACGAAGGGACCTCGGTGCGCCAGCGGCCGCCGCCCGGGAACCCATGGGGTGAGGCGTCGGCGGGATCGAGAGCGGGCGCGCTCAGTCCGAGCGTGGCGAGCGCCTGCTCACCAGGTCGGCGAGCTGCCGTGGTGGAAGCGTCGGTGGTCACAAGTCGTCCTTCGTGTTCGATATGACGGTCAAGGTTCGCGGCTCAGGTCGTGCTGGGCTGGGTGTACACCGGCCCGGGGCGCGTCAGGACGCCCCGAGCCGGTGTACGGCTTGGCGGGGGCCTACGGCCTGAGCAGCACCTTGCCCACCTTCGGATCACCCGAGCCGACCAGCTCGATGGCATCGGCGAACGCGGTCAGCGGCAGCTCGTGCGTGATGAGCGGCAGCGGATCGAGCAGCCCGGCCCCGAACACCCGGACCGTGTAGGCCCAGGCGTCCGGTGGAGCCCCGAAGACGGTGTGCACCTCCAGTTGGCGGACGACGAGGTACGTCGGGTCGAGCCCGGCCGCACCGGGAGCCGGGATACCCGTCAGCACCAGCCGGCCACCGCGCCTGAGCAGCGAGGCGGCTGTCTGTGCGGCGGTCGTGGACCCGGCGGTCTCGATGACGACGTCCATGTCGTCCGGGAGCTCGTGGTCACTGGTGCGGTAGTCGGTGGCGCCGAACTGCCGGGAGAGTGCCTCCCGGTCGCCGCACGTGCCCACGACCAGCAGCTCGGCGGGCGAGCCCGCCTTGAGGAACTGCACGGCGAACATGCCGAGCGTCCCTGTGCCGACGACGGCCACCCGCTCGCCCGGCAGGGCGTGCGCCTTGATCGCGGCGGCCGCGACGCAGGCCGCCGGTTCCAGCAGGGCCGCCGCGGTGAGGTCGGCGTCGTCCGGAAGGGCGTGCAGCAGCCGTGCCGGCAGGGTGAGGGTGGCGGCCATGGCCCCCGGCTGCGTGAAGCCGGTCTCCTCGTACCCTTCCGTGCACAGCGTCGTCGCGCCGGTGTGGCAGCGGTCGCAGACCTGGCAGTTGCGAAAGCCCTCGCCCACCACCTTGCGGTCGACGAGCGACAGGGGGACCCCGGCGCCGACCGCCTCGACCGTCCCGGACCACTCGTGGCCGGGGGTCACCGGGTAGCGCACGTACCCGTCGGGCCGGTTGCCGTGGTAGACCTCGCGGTCGCTGCCGCAGATGCCGGTCGCGTGGACGCGGACCAGCGCTTCGCCGGGGTCCGGCTGCCGCGGTTCGTGCGGGACGATGCGATGCTCGCCCGGCGCCTCGACCACGACGGCGGTGCTCACTGCTCGGCGGCCTTCGGCTTGCGCTGTTCCCAGCCCTCGGCCCAGAGGTCGAAGCGCGCCTGCTGCTGCGGGAACTCGGCGGCCGCGTCCACGTCCAGCTCGACGCCGAGGCCGGGCTCGTCGGAGAGGTGGAAGTAGCCGTCGATCACTTCGGGCGCGCCCTTGACGACCTTCTTGATCTCCGCGTCGGCGAAGTCGTTGAAGTGCTCGAGGATCTTGAAGTTCGGGGTGGTGAAACCGACCTGGAGGGAGGCGGCGGTGAGGACCGGCCCGCCGACGTTGTGCGGGGCGACGAGCACGTAGTGCGCCTCGGCGGTGGCGGCGAGCTTGCGGGTCTCCCAGATGCCGCCGAGGTGGCCGACGTCCGGCTGGATGATGTCGACGGCCTGGCTCTCGAACAGCTCGCGGAACTCGATGCGGTCGTGGATGCGCTCACCGGTGGCGACCGGGATGTCCACCTTGGCGGCGATCTTCTCCAGGGCCTTCAGGTTCTCCGGCGGGCACGGCTCCTCCAGCCACGCGGGCTTGAAGGGCGCGAGCTCCTTGGCCAGCCGTACGGCGGTGGCGGGGGAGAAGCGGCCGTGCATCTCCAGCATCAGCTCGGCCTCCGGCCCGATGGCGTCGCGCACGGCCTCGATCAGGGAGACGGCGTAGAGGCTCTGCTGGTGGTCCAGCTCGAAGTGACCGGTGCCGAAGGGGTCGATCTTGAGTGCCCGGTAGCCGCGCTCCATGACGCCCCTGGCGGCCTTGTGGTAGGCCTCCGGGGTCCGTTCGGTGGTGTACCAGCCGTTGGCGTAGGCCTTGACCTTGTCGGTGACCTTCCCGCCGAGGAGCTGCCAGACCGGGACGCCGAGCGCCTTGCCCTTGATGTCCCAGCAGGCCATCTCGACGACGGCGATGCCCGACATGACGATCTCGCCGGCCCGCCCGTAGTCGCCGTACTTCATGCGGCGCGCGAGGTCCTCGACGGCGAAGGGGTCGGAGCCGAGAATGTGGTTGGCCTCGGCCTCCTTCAGGTAGCCGATCAGCGCGTCCGTGTGGCCCAGCATGCGGGTCTCCCCGACGCCCGTGAGGCCCTCGTCGGTGTGCACCAGGACGTAGGTCAGGTTGCGCCACGGCGTTCCGACCACATGCGTGCTGATACCGGTGATGCGCACGGAGGTAACCCTTCAAGCCGTTCGAGATTTCGTCACGCGTTCGAAATGCTGACCAGACAGTAAAGACCGCGTGAGCGGGGTGTCAATGGGGCGGCAAGTATCCCTTTCGACAGTTTCGATGACGCTTTCGGACTTTGGGTCGCGACCTTGTGGGGTAAGTCACTCTAGTTGACGCGTCGTATGGCCGGTTTCCCACACAACTTTCACAGGTGCAACCGGGAACGCATGCTTCCGGGAACTTAGTCTCTCCGCGTCATGGACTACTGCCACCCGTGCCGACGGCACCTCAACGGCGCCCTCGCCTGCCCGGGCTGCGGCACACCCGCCGAACAGCTGCGCGCGTATTCGCCGGACGCGGACCAGTCGCAAGGGTACGAGCCCGAAGCCGTCCGCTACGAGCCCGGACCGGCCCGCCACGAGCCGGAACGCCACGCCGTCGCATCGGCGACCGGGACGCCCGGTGACGCATGGGACGACCGCGCCGCCCGCGACGATCGCGACCCCTCGGGTGGGCGCGACGAGCCGGGCCCCGCGGACGGCGAGACGCAGGGGCGGGCCGCGCGGCGACGGGAGCAGGGTCGGGGAAGCCGGCGCGGGCCGGGAGGCGCGACCGCCGCACCGGAGGCGAGCCGTCGCGACCGCAAGGCCTCCGCCCACCGCCGGCGCCGCAGGCGCGTGGTGCTGATCGGCGTCGGCTTCGTCCTCGCGGCGGGCGGCCTGAGCCTGGCCGAACTGGGCGTGGACGCGCCCGGTTTCTCCTCGCCGACCAACCCGGCGGCGGCCGGCGGGGAGTCGGACGAGGTCGACGGGTCGGCGGCGGAGCCCAGCGCGTCCGGGCGGCCCCTGGACGACCGCACGGGCACGGGCCGGGGCGACGCCTCGCCCTCCCCGGACCCCTCGGCCTCGGTCTCCGCCTCCGCGTCGGCCTCGCCGTCCCCGACGGCCGCGACCACCGCGCCGGGCCCGGACAAGGAGGCCCAGTCGGGCGTCCGCCCCGGCTCCTCCAGGTCGCCGGCCCCATCCCGACCTCCGGCGCGTCGGCGCCGTCCCCGACCCCGAAGCCCTCGCCCTCGGAGACCTGCACCCGGTTCCTGTGGTGGTGCTCCTGAGGCTGCCGCCGAGCAGTCCAGCGTCCGCGCCGGCCCCCGCACATGGTTGATTCTGTGCGCAGTTGTGCGGTCGGCCAACGCGTTTGGACATCCCGTCCAGGGCTGCGCGCGGGATGTCCCCCGGACGGTGAAAGCCGTCCGGCGAGGGCCGGCCGGCGTCCGAGCCGGCCGTGAGGGCCGCCGTCGGGCCTCCGGCCGGCGCGGCTGCCAGGAACCGCGAATCGGCCTTTGACCTGGCCATATGCGTCAACTGCGTAGATCGCGTTATGGAACCGTGACGACGATTGGTCGCAACCCTCTTGACCGCCATGAATTGTTAGCGCTCACAATGACCTCCGCGTTCATGTCAATGCCCAACGGCGGCATGGGAGGTGGAGCGTCGTGCGCACAGCGTCCCGACTCGTCTTCTCCGCCGCTCCCGTTGGGCCCTCCGGGACTCCGGAGTGACATCCGCGGCGCGGAACACTCCGCCCGCATCGCAAGTCGTACCCACGAACGAGAGCCGAGGAGGGGCGTACGTGGCACACACCAGGCTTCGGCCGCCCACCATGGCCGACGTGGCACGCCAGGCCGGCGTGTCGCACCAGACCGTGTCCCGTGTGCTGGGGGATCACCCCAACGTGCGGGAGGAGACACGGGCCAGAGTGCTCCGGGCGATCGAGGAGATGGGCTATCGCCGCAACTTCTCCGCACGGGCCCTGGCGACCCGGCGCACCCGGACGCTGGGCGTCGTCGCCTCCGACACCACCCTCCACGGGCCGGCCAGCACGCTGTTCGCGCTCGAGGAGGCGGCACGGTCCGAGGGGTATCTCGTCTCGACGGTCAGCCTGCGCAAACTGACCATGGAGACGCTCTCCGAGGCCCTGGACCACCTCAGTGAGGGCGGGGTCGAAGGAGTGGTCGCCATCGCCCCGCAGCGGTCCGCGGTGGACGCGCTGGCCGAACTGCGCCGTCCGTTCCCCGTGGTGATCGTGGGCAGCGGGTCGGGCGTGGACATCCCCGCCGTGAGCGTGGACCAGCACCTGGGGGCGCAGCTCGCGACGGGTCATCTGCTGGCCGCCGGCCATCGCAGCGTCTGGCATCTCGCCGGGCCCGAGGACTGGCAGGAGGCGGCCGACCGGGCCGCCGGCTGGCGGGCGACCCTCGAGGCCGCGGGCGTCGAGCCGCCCATGACGCTGAGCGGTGACTGGAGTCCGCTGTCGGGCTACCGCGCGGGCCAGGAACTGGCCGGCTGGGTGGGCCGGGGGCTGACCGCGGTCTTCGCCGCCAACGACCAGATGGCGCTGGGGGTGTTGCGGGCCCTGCGGGAAGCGGGGGTCCGCACGCCCCAGGACGTGGCGGTGGTCGGCTTCGACGACATCCCGGAGTCGGAGTACTTCGCACCTCCCCTGACCACCGTCCGGCAGGACTTCGCGGCGGTGGGCAGGCGCGGCATCGCGTTGCTCCTGGAGCTGATCGAGGGCCCGCCGCCCGCGGCCACGCCCCGGATCGCGATCGAACCCCAACTCGTCGTCCGCGCGAGCACGTTCCCTCAAGCCGCTCAACCGGAGGGCGTGCCCCGCTGACCTACCGTCGGCCGATTTACGCAGCCTTATGGCCGAAATTCCGAACAATGATCGACAGGCTGGACGCACGACAGCCGGTCCACTCAAGTACCAGCAGGTCCGTCCCCGGGCCGGCTCTTCAAAGGAGAAGAACATGCTCAGCAGAAGGAACTTCCTCACGGTCGCGGTCGGCGTGGCGGCGGCGGGCGGCCTGACCGCCTGCGCCAAGAAGGACGACAGCTCCTCCGACTCCTCCTCCGGCGGCGGCAAGACGATCACGCTGGGCTTCTCCCAGGTCGGCTCGGAGAGCGGCTGGCGCAGCGCCAACACCGACTCCGTGAAGTCCGCGGCCAAGGAGGCCGGCTACAAGCTGCAGTTCTCCGACGCCCAGCAGAAGCAGGAGAACCAGATCTCCGCGATCCGCAGCTACATCACCCAGAAGGTCGACGTCATCGCCTTCTCGCCGGTGGTCGTCACGGGCTGGGACGCGGTTCTCAAGGAGGCCAAGGCGGCGAAGATCCCGGTGGTCCTCACCGACCGCTCCGTGGAGACCTCGGACGACTCCCTGTACGTCACGCTCGTCGGCTCCGACTTCACCGACGAGGGCCGCCGCGCCGCCAAGATCCTCGAGAAGGTCATCGCCAAGGCCGGCCTCAAGGGCCCGGTGAAGATCGCCCAGCTGGAGGGCACCACCGGCGCCGCCCCGGCCATCGAGCGCGCCAAGGGCTTCAAGGAGGTCATGGACGCCGAGCACAAGGACGACTGGAAGGTCGTCGTCAGCCAGACCGGTGACTTCACCCGCGCCGGCGGCAAGCAGGTCATGGCCGCCTTCCTGCAGTCCAACCCGGACGTCAACGTCCTGTTCGCGCACAACGACGACATGGCCATCGGCGCCATCCAGTCCATCGAGGCGGCGGGCAAGAAGCCCGGCAAGGACATCCTGATCGTCTCGATCGACGGCGTGAAGGACGGCTTCGTGGCCATGTCCGAGGGCAAGATCAACGCCATCGTCGAGTGCAACCCGCTGCTCGGCCCCCAGCTGATGGACGTCGTGAAGAAGGTCAAGAACGGCGAGAAGGTCGAGCGCTGGATCAAGACCAAGGAGGGCGACTTCATGCAGGACCAGGCCAAGGCCGCGCTCCCGAGCCGCAAGTACTGACCGACACACCCACCGGCAGGGAGCCTCCGGCCGACCGAGCGCCATCGGTCCCCGGGGCTCCCTGCGGGCCTGAACCAATCAAGAGGAGCGCTGCCATGGCAGAGCCGCGGCCCGTCCTGGAAATGGCGGGCATAGTCAAGGAGTTCCCGGGGGTACGGGCTCTGTCGGGCGTCGACTTCCGGCTCTTCCCCGGCGAGATCCACGCCCTGATGGGCGAGAACGGGGCAGGCAAGTCCACCCTCATCAAGGTGCTGACCGGGGTGTACTCCCTGGACGGCGGCACGATCACCCTGGACGGCGCGTCCGTGCGCATCGCCAGCCCGCTGCAGGCCCAGCAGGCCGGCATCAGCACGGTGTACCAGGAGGTCAACCTCTGCCCCAACCTGTCGGTGGCGGAGAACATCTTCATCGGCCGTGAGCCCACCCGCATGGGCCGCATCCAGTGGAAGCGGCTGCGCCGGGAGGCCGCGGAGCTGGTGGACCGGCTCGGACTCGACATCGACGTCTCCGCCCCGCTGTCGTCGTACCCCCTCGCCGTGCAGCAACTGGTCGCGATCGTGCGGTCGTTGAACACCGGCGGCGGCGACGGACCGGGCACCAAGGTGCTCATCCTCGACGAGCCGACCTCCAGCCTCGACCGCGACGAGGTCCTGCAACTGTTCGCGCTGATGCGGCGGTTGAAGGACGAGGGCGTGGCGATCCTGTTCGTGTCGCACTTCCTCGACCAGATCTACGAGATCTGCGACCGGATGACCGTGCTGCGCAACGGCACCCTGGTCGGCGAGCACATGGTGAGCGACCTCGACCAGGTCGGCCTCGTCCAGCTCATGCTCGGCAAGGCCATGGGCCAGCTCGACGAGCTCCAGGAGCAGCAGCAGCGCGCCGAGGCGGGCGAGACCCTGCTGCACGCGCAGGGCCTCGGCAAGACCGGCCGTATCGCGCCGTTCGACCTGGAGATCAAGAAGGGCGAGGTCATCGGACTGGCCGGCCTGCTCGGTTCGGGACGCACCGAACTCGCCCGGCTGCTGTTCGGCGCCGACCAGCCGGACGCGGGCACGGTGTCCATCGACGGCAAGCAGGTCTCGATGAGCGCCCCCAACGACGCGATCAACGCGGGCATCGCCTTCTGTTCCGAGAACCGCAAGAGCGAGGGCCTGGTGCCCGATCTCACGGTGCGGGAGAACATCATCCTGGCCCTGCAGGCCTCACGCGGCTGGACCCGGCCCATCCCGGCCGCCCAGCGCGACGAACTGGTCGCCAAGTACATCAAGGCCCTGGACATCCGTCCCGCCAACCCCGAGGCCAGGGTGGGCCAGCTCAGCGGCGGCAACCAGCAGAAGGTGCTGCTGGCGCGCTGGCTGATCACCCAGCCGAAGCTGCTGATCCTGGACGAGCCGACGCGCGGCATCGACATCGGCGCGAAGGCGGAGATCCAGAAGCTCGTCGTCTCCCTCTCCGAGGACGGGATGTCCGTGCTGTACATCGCGGCCGAGCTGGAGGAGGTACTCCGGCTCAGCCACACCATCGGAGTGCTGCGCGACCGCCGGCTGGTGGCGCAGATCGCCAACGGGCCCGAGATCACCACGAGCCGGATCCTGGAGACCATCGCGAGCGGAGAGCACCAGTGACCACGTCTTCGACCACCTCTTCCCGGTGGCGGGCGCTGACGCGCCACCATCTGTTCTGGCCGGTGGCGGTGCTCGTCCTCCTGCTGCTCGTCAACGTCCCCTTCACGCCCGACTTCTTCTCGATCAAGATGGCGGACGGCCACCTCTACGGCAGCCTCGTGTCGATCGTGCTGTTCGGGTCGCCGCTCATCCTGGTGGCGGTCGGCATGACCGTCGTCATCGCCACCGGCGGCATCGACCTCTCCGTCGGCGCGGTGGTCGCCATCACCGGAGCGCTGGCCTGCTCGTACATCAGCGACCAGAAGGACCAGGGCGCGCTGGCCGGAGTGCTGCTCGCCATGGGCCTCGGCCTGCTGGCCGCGGTCGTGTGCGGTCTGTGGAACGGCTTCCTCGTCGCCCGGATGGGCATCCAGCCGATCATCGCCACCCTGATCATCATGGTCGCCGGCCGCGGTGTCGCCCAGCTGATCACGGACGGCCAGATCATCACCATCAACAGCGAGCCGTACAAGCTGATCGGCGGCGGCTACTGGCTGACGCTGCCGTTCTCCATCTTCGTGGTGGCCGCGGTCGTGGTCGTCACCGTGGCGCTCACCCGCCGCACGGCGCTCGGCCTGCTGGTGGAGGCCGTCGGCGGCAACGCCGAGGCGAGCCGCCTGGTCGGCATCAGGTCCCGGCGCATCAAGATCCTCGTCTACATGTTCTGCGCGCTCTGCGCGGGCATCGCCGGCCTGATGATCAGCTCCAACACCTCGGCCGCCGACGGCAACAACGCCGGCCTGTGGATCGAGCTCGACGCCATCCTCGCCGTGGTGATCGGCGGCACCTCGCTGCTGGGCGGCCGGTTCTCCATCGGCGGCACGGTGGTCGGCGCCCTCGTCATCCAGACGCTGACCACCACGATCTACACCATCGGCGTGCCGACCCAGACCAACCTGGTCTTCAAGGCCGCCGTCGTCATCGTCGTCTGCCTGCTGCAGTCCCCGAAGTTCCGCGACAAGGTCTTCGGGGCGAAGTTCGCCGCCCGGTTCGGCGCGAAGGGCGGCGCGAAGCCCGCCGCGACCCCGGCGGACCCCGCCGCGGCGACCGAGGCCGCTCCCAAGATGGAGGTGTCGTGATGAGCGCGACCACCCAGAGCCCCACGGCCTCCGAGAGCCGTACCCCGTCCAAGGCCGCGCGTCTGCTCGGTGACCGGCGGCTGCCTGTCGGCGTGACGGCCCTGCTCTTCCTCGTGATGTACGGGGTGGGCCTCGGCCGCTACCAGTTCTACGGGTTCGCCGAACCGCAGGTCTTCCTGAACCTGTTCATCGACAACGGCTATCTGCTGGTCGCCGCGGTCGGCGTCACCTTCGTCATCCTGTCCGGCGGCATCGACCTCTCCGTCGGGTCGATGATCGGCTTCACGACGATGTTCACCGCCTGGCTGGTGGAGCGCCAGGGGCTGCCGATCGTCGTCGTGATCCCGATGGCGCTGGCGGTGGGGGCCTTCGGCGGCTTCCTGATGGGCTATGTGATCCACAACTTCGAGATCCAGCCCTTCATCGTGACCCTCGCCGGTCTCTTCCTGTTCCGCGGTCTGTGCCTGGTCATCAGCAAGGAGTCGATCTCCATCGGCGACGCCTCGGTGAGCAGCATGGCCCAGGCGCAGGTGTCGCTGGGGATGGGCTTCGTGTCGATCGGCGCGATCGTCTCGCTGGTGGTCCTCGCCGTGGCGTTCTACGTCCTGCACTACACGCGCTTCGGACGCCGGGTGTACGCCATCGGCGGCAACGAGCAGTCGGCCATGCTGATGGGCCTCCCGCAGGGCGGCACGAAGATCGCCGTGTACACGGTGAGCGGGTTCTGCTCGGCGCTCGCCGGCCTCCTCTTCACCCTCTACATCCAGTCCGGCGACCCGCTGCACGCCACCGGCATGGAGCTCGACGCGATCGCCGCGGTCGTCATCGGCGGCACGCTGCTGACCGGCGGCTCCGGCTATGTGCTGGGGACCCTGTTCGGCGTGCTGGTGCTCGGCCTCATCAAGAGCATCATCCAGTTCGAGGGCACGCTGAGCTCCTGGTGGACGAAGATCGCCACCGGTGTGCTGCTGTGCGCGTTCATCCTGGTGCAGCGCTTCATGACGACCCGGAAGAAAACCTGAGCCGAGGAACGGTCCCGGAGCGGTCCCGCACTCCCTGAAGCGGCGCCCGAGCGGTTCCGAGCGGCCCTGAGCGGCCCTGAGCGGTCCTGAGCGTGCCGTCCCGGCCGCTCGGGGCCGCTTTCGTCGTCACACCCGCGGCGACAGAGTGCTGCGCCGTCCGTCTGAGGGTGAAGCGAATCTCGTGGCGGCTATGCGGAGCGTCGCGGGCCCAGACGGACTCTAGGGGCGGCCGTCCTCCGCGGTCAGCATCCGCCGCAGCAGTCCCCGCAGCACCACCCGCTCCTGTTCCGCCAGCCCGGCCAGCGGCTCCCGGGCGAACCGCAGCGACTCGCGCAGACCCTTGGCGATGTCACGGCCCTCGTCCGTCGCCGCAGCCAGCTTCACCCGGCGGTCGGCCGGGTCGGGGCGGCGTTCGACCAGGCCGCGGGATTCCAGGCGGTCCACGATGCCGGTCACGTTGGACGGCTCGCACTTCAGCTTCTGCGCCAGCTTGCGCATCGGCAGCGGCTCCAGCGAGAGCAGACTCAGCAGCCGGGCCTGCGCCCCGGTGAGGGAGTGGTCGGCGGCGGCCTCCTCGTAGTCCTCGTAGAAGCGCGCCACGACCTCGCCGATCAGCTCGACGACCTCCATGGTCAGGGCGTCGGGCAAGGCGGTCGGAGCAGCTGGACGAGGGGTCGGATGTGAGGCGGCCATGGATCCAGGGTACCCGTTTACTTGACATCCTGAAATATTCAGGAGCATGGTTGTTTCAGGTAATGAAGCATTTCCGTACCGACGCGCTCTCCACACGTGAAAGGCAGCCCCCCATGACTGACTCGGCCCTCCCCGCCACCGGCCGCGAATGGCGTCTGCTCAGCCGCCCCGTCGGCTGGCCGAAGCCCGAGGACTTCGAGCTGGCCGAGACGGAGATCCGTCGGCCCGGTCCGGGCGAGGTGCTGGTGCGCAACGCGTACGTCTCCGTCGACCCCTACATGCGCGGCCGCATGAGCAGCGCCAAGTCCTACACCGCCCCCTACGAGCTGGGCAAGGCCATGCAGGGCGGGGCGGTCGGCGAGGTCGTCGCCTCCGAGGCGGAGGGTGTGGCGCCCGGCGACCACGTCCTGCACTTCGGCGGCTGGCGCGAGTACGCGGTCTTCGACGCCAAGCAGGCCGTCAAGGTCGACCCCGACGCCGCGCCCCTGTCCACCTACCTCGGCGTCCTCGGCATGACCGGCCTCACCGCCTACGCCGGACTGCTGCGCACCGCCTCCTTCAAGGAGGGCGACTCCGTCTTCGTGTCCGGCGCGGCCGGCGCCGTCGGCAGCCAGGTCGGCCAGATCGCCCGGCTCAAGGGCGCCTCCCGGGTCATCGGCTCGGCCGGCTCCGACGAGAAGGTCAAGCTCCTGGTCGAGGAGTACGGCTTCGACGCCGCCTTCAACTACAAGAACGGCCCGGTCGCCGAGCAGCTGCGCGCCGCCGCCCCCGACGGGATCGACGTCTACTTCGACAACGTCGGCGGCGACCACCTCGAGGCGGCCATCGGCTCCCTCAACCTGAAGGGCCGCATCGCGATCTGCGGCATGATCTCCGTCTACAACAACACCGAGGCGGCCCCCGGCCCGAAGAACCTCGCCCGCCTCATCCAGACCCGCGGCCGCATCGAGGGACTCCTCGTCGGCGACCACTACGACCTGCAGCCGCAGTTCGTCCAGGAGGTCGGCGCCTGGGTCCGATCCGGTGAGCTGAAGTACCGCGAGACGGTCGTCGAGGGCATCGAGAACAACCTCGAGGCGTTCCTCGGCGTCCTGCGCGGCGACAACACCGGGAAGATGATCGTCAAGCTCTGACCCCGCCCCCGCCCCCGCCCCCGCCCGCGCGGGCCGCACCCCTGGACGTGGGGTGCGGCCCGCGCTCGGCCGCCCGCCCCGGGACCTCGTCGCGGCACGCGCCGAACGTCCTGCGCGGTCGACCGTCCCATGCGCCGACGGTCCCGTGCGCCGACGGTCCCGTGCGCCGACGGTCCGATGCGTCGGCCGTCCCGTGCGCCGACGGTCCCGTGCGTCGGCTGTCCCTGCGCGCGGCCGACCGTCCTGTCGCCCGCACCGGCCGCCCCGACGTCAGGGGTGTGCGAGGGCCGCGGTGTGCGCCGCCTTCACCAGCCGCTCGTTCTCCGGCGCCGCGCCGCCCGGGAAGGCGCACCGGCGTCGCGTGTAGCCGTAGGCCAGCCCGCTGCGCGGGTCCGCGAAGGCCTGGGAGCCGCCCGCCCCGCTGTGCCCGAACGCGCCGACGCCCAGGAACGGGTACCAGGTGTCCGCGGTGGCCTGGAAGCCGAGGCCGTACGCCTTGTGCGAGCGCGCCACCACGTCGTGGCCCACCGAGTGCAGCTGCCCGAACTCCGCCGCCGTGTCCTCCTTCAGCAGCGGCGCCTTCCCGCCGGTCTCGCTGATCGCCGCCGCGTACATGCCGGCCAGCCCGCGCGCCGACGCCACCCCGCCCACCGAGGCCGGCCCGCGGGCCCGGATCAGGGGGTCGTTGGGCAGCAGTTCGAGGTCGGTCGGCTGGGCGCCGTGCCGGTTGAAGGCGACGGCGGCCAGCGTGTGCGGTCCGCCGGGCAGGGCGTCCAGCAGCTCCCGCTGCCCGGCGGTCGGCGCCATCGGCTGCGCGGTGCGGAACCGCGGTTCGTGCGCCGCCGGCAGCCCCAGGAAGAAGTCCAGCCCGTACGGGACGCGCACCCGCTCCGCGTACACCTCCTGGAGGGTGCGGCCCGTGGCCCGCCGGACGACCTCGCCGGTGAGCGCCCCGATGACCAGCGCGTGGTAGCCGAAGGCGGAGCCAGGCCGCCAGAACGGTCGCTGATCGGCCAGGCGTTCGGCGAGCTGCCGGTCGTCGGCCAGTTCCTGCGGCGAGAACCCGCCGTCCGTGCCGACCACCCCCGCCCGGTGCGCGAGCAGGTCGCGCAGGGTCAGCGCCCCCTTGCCCTCGGAGGCGAACTCCGGCCAGTAGTAGGTGACTTTGCGGTCCAGCTCCAGAGTGCCCTCCTGGACCAGCAGGGCGACCACGAGATGGGCGGCGCCCTTGGTCGACGAGTAGACGCCGTAGAGGGAGTCGGGTCCGGCCCCCTCCGCGGACGCCCACAGGTCGACGACCCGTCGGCCGTGCACATACGCGCACAACTGGCCCTCGTAGTCGGGCTGTTCCTCCGCCACGAACGCGGCGAACTCCTCCCGCACCGCTTCGAATCCTTCGGCGACGCTGCCGTGGATCTCCTTGGTCGTCCGAGTCAATCGAGTCATCCGTTCTCCTCAACCAGCCCGCTGCTTGCGTGTGTCCTGATGATCGACGCCTGTGCGACCTGCGGGAACTGCCCTTCGGACGATCCCGGACAGGGGCTTCCGGGATCGTTGCTTCCGGAGATCGGTACGGCGAGGTGTGCCTGTTCGACTCAACTGCGGCAGGAGGGCGTTGGTGTCACCGATGCCCCGGATGGCCCAGCGCGGCCCTCTCGGGCGCCCGCTGGTGAGGTGGGCCCGGCCGATAGAATTCGGTCATGCGCGATCTCGGGGTGGGTTTCCAGTACCTGCTGAAGGGCCAGCGGTGGGTGGCCCGGCACGGCAGGCAGTACGGGTTCGGACTGGTCCCCGGCCTGATCACGCTCGTCCTGTACCTCGCGGCGCTGGTGGCGCTCGCGGTGTGGGGCGAGGACTTCGTGGGGTGGGCGACGCCGTTCGCCGACGACTGGTCCAGCCCCTGGATCGGCCTCTTCCGCGGCTTCCTCACCGCCGTGCTGTTCGCTCTCGGCCTTCTTCTCGCCGTCCTGACCTTCACCGCCGTGACCCTGCTCATCGGCCAGCCCTTCTACGAGAGCCTCTCCGAGCGGGTCGACCGGGACGTCTCGCCCGACGGCACGGCCCCCGAGTCCGGGCTGCCGCTCTGGCGGGAGCTGTGGATCTCCGCCCGGGACAGCCTGCGCGTGCTGGCCCGCGCGCTGGTGTGGGCGGTGCTGCTGTTCGCCCTCGGGTTCGTCCCGGTCGTCGGCCAGACGGTCGTGCCGGTGCTCGGGTTCTTCGTCACCGGCTTCTTCCTCACCGAGGAGCTCGCCGCGGTCGCCCTGCAGCGCCGCGACGTCGACCTGCGCGCGCGCCTCGCCCTGTTCCGCTCCCGCAAGACGCTGATCTGGGGCTTCGGCACGCCCCTGGGGCTGGCCTTCCTGGTGCCCTTCGTCGCCGTGTTCCTGATGCCGGGCGCGGTCGCCGGCGCCACCCTGCTCGCCCGCGAGCTGCTCGGCGAGGAGATCTCCGAGGGAGAAGGGACGGACGCCGCGGACCCGGCGGCCGACGCGGACACCGCCGGCCAGGACGGCGCCGGCGCGTCCCCTGCGTCCGGGCGGCCCGGCGCCGTGAACCGATGACACCGCCGCCCGTGAAGACGGCCAACCTGGTCGTCCTCTTCCTGATCGAGCTGGCCGCGCTCGCGGCCGTCTCCCTCTGGGGCTTCTCCACCGCGTACCCCTGGCTGCTGGGGCTCGCCGCCCCGGCGGCGCTGATCGTGCTCTGGGCGCTGTGCGGATCGCCGCGGGCCCGCTTCGCGTTCAGCGGCGCCGGCCGGGTCGGTTTCGAAGCGGCCTGGTTCGGGGCCGGGGTCGTCGCGCTCTGGGCCGTCGGCGCGCACGGCTGGGCACTGGGCTTCGCGCTCGTGTGCGCGGTGAGCAAGGCCCTCGCGGTCGCCTGGGACCAGTGAGCCGCCCGTAGGCCGCCGGGGGCCGACGGCCGGGGGCCGACGAGGCGGACGACCGGTGGTTCTTTGTGAAGGGTTCGTACGAAATCCAGGCGGGCCGCTCGATCGCCGACCGGAGGAACACCGCGACGATTACCGTGTGATGAGGCGCTGGACGCCTCCGTGAACAGCCCCGGTCCGGGACCTGACCCCTGGACCGGGGCAATGCTTTCTCTCCGGGCCTACGGCTCGCGGACCCCGCGCGGCTTCGCGCGCCCGCCTCCGTCGGCCTACCGGGCGGAGAAGCCGTACACCGTCTCCGACCGGTAGACCTCGCCCGGCCTCAGCACGGTGCTCGGGAACTCCGGGCGGTTCGGCGAGTCGGGGAAGTGCTGGGTCTCCAGCGCGACGCCCTCGCCGGACGCGAACGGCTCGCCGAGGTGGTCGGCGGTGTAGAACTGGAGCCCCGGCTCGGTCGTCGCCACCGTCAGCACCCGTCCCGACGAAGGATCGTGCAGCTCGGCCACCTCGGCCGGCGCGTCCGTGACGCCCTTGTCCAGCACGAAGTTGTGATCGTAGCCGGAGTCGACCTTGCGCGACGCGCGGAAGTCGAAGCGGGTGCCCGCCACCGGCGCGAGTTCCCCGGTCGGGATCAGGTCGGCGTCCACCGGCGTGTAGCGGGAGGCGGCCAGCCGCAGCTCGTGCCCGCCGGCGCCGCCGCTGCCGGGGCCGCCGAGGTTGAAGTAGCTGTGGTTGGTCAGGTTGACCGTCGTCGGCGCGTCCGTGACCGCCTCGTACACGAAGCGCAGCGCCCCCGACGCGTCGAGCGTGTACGTCGCCGACACCTCCAGCCGGCCCGGGAAGCCCTCCTCGCCGTGCGCGCTGACCCGGCTCAGCCGCAGCCCGTGCTCGACCGGCTCCACCTCCCACACCCGCTTGTCGAAGCCGCGCGCGCCGCCGTGCAGGGAGTTCGGCGCGTTGTTGGGCTCCAGCGCGTACGTCAGACCGTCCAGCCGGAAGCGGGCGTGCGCGATCCGGTTGGCGTACCGCCCCACCAAAGCGCCGAGGTAGGGCTCGGGGTGGGAGAGATAGCCGTCCAGGTCCGCGAAACCCAGGACCACGTCCGCCGGGCGGCCGTCGCGGTCCGGGACCTCGACGGACTGCACGATCCCGCCGTAGGACAGCACCCGCACCCGGGTTCCCGCCCGCTCCAAGGTCCAGCGGTGCACCGCGGTGCCGTCGGAAAGTGTTCCGAAGTGTTCGCTCATGGGCGGAACCTTAGGTCACGAGGTCTTCGCGGTGACCTTGCGATACGCCATCTCCGCGAGCCGCGCCTGCCCGTCCTTGCTCGGATGGAACCAGTCCCAGTGACTCAGCTGATCGGTGCCGAACCGGAAGTCGTACACCGCGCCCCCGTCGAACCGGCACCGCGCGTCCTTCGCGCAGACCTCCTTCAGCACCGTGTTGTACTCCTCCACCCGCTTCTGGACGGTCGCCCGCCGCAGCGTCGCCGCCGAGTCCAGCGCGTCCGCGTCGCCCAGCATCGACGGACAGATGCCCAGCTTCCACACCTGCTTGCCCAGCGCGTTCGTCCGCCCCTGCGACCACAGCCGCTTGAGGTTCGGCACGCTCGCCACGTACACCTGCGTCGTCGGCAGCGCGCGCCGCAGCGTGCGGAGCGCCTCCTCGAACTGGGCGCGGAAGTCCGCCACCGGCGTCATCGCCGCCGTCGACTTCCGGCACGCGTCGTTCGCGCCCGTCATCACCGCCACCAACTGCGGCTTCTGCGCCGCCGCCCGCACCATCTGGGCCGGCAGGTCCGCCATCCGCGCCCCGGTCTCGGCGTGGTTCCAGCTGTGCGTGGCCGCCTTCGCCGCGCCCAGCAGCCGGACGGCGAGACTGTTCACCTCGGCGCTGCTGCCGGTCGCCCAGGACACCTCGGGACAGTCCGCGAGGACGCCGCAGGCGTCGAAGCCGCGCGTGATCGAGTCGCCGACCGCCGCCACCGAGTCGGGGCTGGTGTCCCACAGCGACGTCGGCGACGGCTTCGCCTGCCGGGCCCGGGTGCCGGGCGCCCCCGCGCCGTCGCCCCCCTGGGCGTCGCAGCCGGCCAGCCCCAGGACGGCCGCCGTCGTGCCCGCGAGCAGGGCCCGCGCGTGCCGGTTTCGCATCCGCATCCGCTGCTGTTCCCCTCGACTCCGCCGACTCTGTCCGATCTTCGAACACGCTCTCCTCATGACAACGCACGGGAGTTCCCGGCGAATGACACCCACAAGATGGAACGCTCCATGCCCGCACAGGCGTCCTGCCGAGTGAAAGGCGGACGTTTCACGGCACTGGGACCGACGGTACGTCACACTCCTTGCGCCGCCGCACGGTAGCCTCGCCATCAGCGCGGCTGCCTGCCACCGCCGCCCTGTCAGCCTGCAAGACTGTCCCGCTCTGCCCGGAGGTCCCGGTGACGACACGTGGAGTTCTGTACGTGCACTCCGCGCCGCGCGCGTTGTGCCCGCACGTCGAGTGGGCCGTCGCCGGGGTGCTCGGCACGCGCGTCGGCCTCGACTGGATCCGGCAGCCCGCCGCGCCCGGCACCTGGCGCTCGGAGTTCTCCTGGAAGGGCGAGGTCGGCACGGCCTCCAAGCTGGCGTCCGCGCTGCGCGGCTGGCAGATGCTGCGCTTCGAGGTCACCGCCGAGCCCTGCGCCACGGCCGAGGGGGAGCGCTACAGCTGCACGCCCGACCTCGGCATCTTCCACGCCGTCACCGGCATTCACGGCGACATCCTGATCCCGGAGGACCGGCTGCGCGCCGCCCTGCTGCGCAGTCGGCGCGGCGAGACGGACCTCGAGGGCGAACTCGCCAAGCTCCTCGGCAAGCCGTGGGACGACGAGCTGGAGTCGTTCCGGCACGCCGGCGAGGGAGCACCGGTGCGCTGGCTGCACCAGGTGGTGTGACCCGCCGGTCTCCCGGCGCGGCGCGAACGGCGCGATCGGCCCCGCCGGCCCGCGGCCGGCCCCCGACGTGAAGCGGCCCGGACTCCCACGGGGAGTCCGGGC